>CAZPZZ010000096.1:0-5802 GCA_964591245.1 uncultured Vicinamibacteraceae bacterium
ACGCCGTCTTTCTCACGTCTGATCTGCTGATGGTGGCGCTGATCTTCTTCGCCTATTTTGTATGGCTCTACAAAGAGGTTGTCGCCACGGAGACTCTCCTACCGCGCACCATGCGCGGACACCCCAGCGACCTCCTCGCGGCGACACTGATCGGTGTCGCAACATTTGCGAAGCTCAGTAACCTCCCACTGATCACTCCGATCGTCGCACTGGCCTGGTGGCGCGGCCGGTTCCGTGACGGCGTGATGACGGGCGCGGGTTGCATCCTGGTCACTCTGGCCTGCTACGGCGCGAACGGCGCCCTCACCGGCGAAATGAACTACCAGGGTGGACTCGAACGCAAGACGTTCTACGGCCGGTTCCCATTCGAAGAACCGGCGAGTTCCTTCGATACTCTCGGCATCTCCGTCGTCACGAACGAGATCATGTTCGACGAGGCGGGTGAGTCACAAATTCAGCAATTCGCCAGAAACAGCCTGTACTTCACGCTGGGTCGCCACTTCGGCCTCGTGCCATATTTCTTTCCAGGAATCGCAATCCTGCTCTGGGCCGCCGCCCACCATCGAGATCTGGATGCCTGGCAAGGACTCATCGCCGGTACCCTTGCCCTCAGTGCCGCCGGTTTATTGTTTCTTCTCCCCATCACCTGGGCAGGCGGCGGTGGTCCGCTCGGCAACCGATACTTTCTTCCCTTCTACCCCGCCTTCTTCTTCCTGCTGCCAACCTCGTACGCGAGGCTGCCAGGTGTCATCTGCTTCATGGGCGGCACGCTGTTCACCGCCCAGATTCTCGTGAATCCCTTCATCGCGGCCAGCCGCCCCTGGATCGTCGCAGAACGTGGTCCATTGAGAGCACTGCCCGTCGAACTCACGACCGTTAACGATCTTCCGGTGCGCCTCGACGCCGGCCGATCGCGTATCCCCTTCGGTGCCGACCCCCAACTACTGCTGTATTACCTCGACACCAATGCGGCTCGACCGGAACCGCCAGGAATCTGGATTCGTGGACAAAGCCGCGCCGATATCATCGTCCGGGTGGCCCCCCCGATCGACACACTCACGCTCAGTCTCTCATCACCCATTGACAACCACGTGACCGTCGACGTGGACGGCACAACACAGTCGGTCAATGTTCCGGCCGGCGAACACAGCACCGTAAACTTTCCGATCAAGGGTGTCTTGGCCCGCGGAGCCCAAAATTTCTTGATCTCGCTCACAGTGCGCGACGGTTTCATTCCCGTCCTTCAAGAATCGAGCTCGACGGACACGCGATTTCTCGGCGTCGCCGTGCAGATGACGGGGCACGCCGCCGATAACGTACGATAGGACCTCCGTACAGTCACTGAGACGACAGTGATTTCCCTGCTGCGTCGGAGGGACCTCGTCGCACGCGCAACACGCACATACTGGAGTGGGCATGAATCATAGGCGGCGGATACAGGTGCCCGAAACCGATTCCTTCCGACGATCCGCTATCCTACCGATTGGGGATACCCAATGACGCTATCTCAAGCGTTAACCGCCGGTACCATCACAGTCGGACTCCTCGTGCTGGCTCCACAGACCGTACCAACCGAGTCACCAGAAAGGAGTCGGCTTCCCTGGGTCACCGACGACCGACTGCGGAACCCCGAGCCGGCGAGCTGGCTCATGTATCGTCGGACCTATGACGGCTGGGGCTACAGCCCTTTACGACAGATCCACTCGCGTAACGTCGCCGACCTCACCCCGACCTGGATCTTCTCTACGGGCGTCTATGGTGAGCATCATCAAGCTCCACCCATTGTCAACGGCGACACCATGTTCGTCACAACCGCCTCCCAAGTCTTCGCACTCGATGCGACCGATGGATCGCTCCGTTGGCGCTACGTCCGACCGCTTCCTCCGGATCTCAGTAAGCCCCATCCCACCAATAGAGGCGTTGCCCTCTATGAGGACAAGGTGTACGTGGGCACACTCGACGCCCACGTCGTGGCATTGAACGCGACTTCCGGCCACGTTGTCTGGGAAAGCACCATCGAAAACTACCAGTTGGGTTACTACATCACCATGGCGCCATTAGTGGCGAACGGCAAGGTCATGGTCGGAACCTCCGGAGGGGAACAAGGCACGCGAGGTTCGATCACCGCACTCGACGCGAGAGACGGCCACTCGGTCTGGAAACGCCACACCATTCCAGCGCCAGACGAACCGGGCGGAGATACCTGGCCTGACGAGGCCTGGCAAACTGGCGGCGGACCGGTATGGCTAACCGGGACCTTTGATCCTCAGGCCAACCTCACCTACTGGGGTGTCGGAAACCCGGGTCCGTGGATGGGCGACAGGCGGCCCGGCGACAATCTCTACACAAACTCGACCATCGCCCTCGACGCGGACACGGGCGAACTTCGAGCCCACTACCAATATCACTGGAACGGGTCCTGGGATTGGGATGAAGCCAGTGCTCCCCTGCTCATTCCCCTACAAAGGGGCGACCAACACTTCTCCGCTGCCATCCACGCCGGCCGCAACGGGTACCTCTGGTATCTGGAACGTCATCGCGACCGATTAACCTTCCTGAAAGCAACACCGTTCGTACACCAGAATGTTTTCACCGAGCTTCATCCCGTCACGGGCCGCCCCTCCTATGACCCGGAACGCATCCCCGGAACTGGCAAGCGGGCCGAATTTTGTCCATCTGTCGGGGGAGCGCGAAATTGGCCACCGGAAGCGTACAGCCCACAAACGGGTTACCTGTATATACCAGCCACCAACAATCTCTGCTCAACCATGACAGGTCATCCGATCGATTACGTTCCTGGCCAGCGATTTGCCGGCGCAGAATTCGACGTCCTCATGCGCGATGACTCCACCCACGTCAGTGAACTACAGGCATGGAAGATAGCCACGGGCGAACAGGCATGGACTCACGGCCTCGTCACAGGTGGCATTGGTGCAGTTCTTGCTACGGGCGTGAGCCTGGTCTTTCTCGGTGGCGCGGATTTACGAGCCTTCAACGCGACGTCTGGCCGAGTGCTGTGGCAAATGCGTACAAATGCCAACCGTACTGGAGTTCCAACCACCTACGCAGTCGATGGAGTGCAATACGTGGCTATTCAATCTGGCGCAGATCCAAACACCGGCCCAGATGACGTCTCCAGCGCCGGTGTCGTGTGGGCATTCTCCGTCGATTGTCAGTGCTGACTGCCCTACTCGTTCGCACAATCAGGGTTGCTTCCGCAGCAAATCGCGATGGACCACGGCGACGTCGTGCATGTAGCCCCCCACGGATGCGAAACGGTCGTCGGCGGCCAAAAAGATCTCTTCACGCGCTGCCCCCGCACGACCCAACGCCTCTTGGTAGAGCCCTCGGTACAGATGTGCGTAGAAACGAGCTCGAGGTTGTGCTCCAGCGGCACTGAGTACCTCCTGTGGCGTCATCCGACCGGCAAACATCTCGTAAATTTCTCGCATCGGCCTACGAGAGTCCGCCCCGACCGGCAACAACCCCGCTAACGCCGCCTCCGGCGACTCCGCACGCGCAACGCACAGAAAATGCCATGCAGCGTTCTCCACATCATTCGGATTTACAGTCCGATGCGACTCGAACTGCCGCCGACAATCACCGTAACGACCAACGTAGTAGAGCGCGATACCGCGCTGCCAGAAATGTGGGGCAGCGTCGGGCTGGGCCCGTGCTACCTGATCAAATCCAGAGACCGATTCATCAAGACGTCCGGCACGGAAATCGCTTTCCGCCTGCCGCATGATCTGGAAGGGCGACTGGGCAAATGCGACCTCACCAGTTGGCAAGGAAACCGTCAGAGCCACAACAAGCCAGTGAAACACGTACTTTATCGGTCGCATGGTCCCCCCTCCGCCTGGCAATCTTGACGCCAGGGCTCATTTCCCGCACCTCTGGTGCCAGAGTTACGCACCGACCATAACATTACAGTATCTTGCAGCCGGTAGAGACCGATGATCCTGTACTGGAACCGCGAGATATAATCAAACTTATCCAAACTGGGAGGAGATCTTCCTCATTCGTCGACTACGACCCAAGGAGAACGTACGATGAAAACTATGCAGGTATGCTGTGCTGCCGTACTGCTCGGCTTGGCAAGCGTCACTCCGGCGTTTGCGCAAGCCTCCGACATGACTTTCTTTCTAACAAGTGCTGGACCTGGCAATGGGGCCAACCTCGGAGGCCTCGCCGGTGCCGATGCTCATTGCCAGTCGCTGGCCGCGGCAGTCGGCGCGGGCGGCAAGACGTGGCGGGCCTATTTGAGCACGACCGGAACAAATGGGGTCAACGCCCGTGACCGTATTGGCTCCGGCCCCTGGCAGAACGTCGAAGGCGTCGAGGTGGCCCGCGACGTCGATGTCCTCCACTTCGAGAACAACCTCACGAAAGCAACCGTGTTGAACGAGAACGGCGGGATGACCAATGGCCGCGGGGACGACCCCAATCAGCACGATATCCTGACTGGTTCCTATCTCGACGGGACTGCCGCATCGGGGAGCGACGACACTACGTGCAGTAATTGGTCCTCAAACGCCGATGGCACAGGTAGCGCATTGGTCGGACATTTTGACCGTACCGGCGGTGGCGCGAACCCGAACTCCTGGAACTCGGCCCACGGGTCACGCGGGTGTAGCCAGGCAAACCTGCAGGGCACCGGTGGCAACGGCTACTTCTACTGCTTCGCGACGAACTAGACGACACCCCAGCGAACACGTAACTCAGTCTCCGGGGGCAGAGTATCCTCTCTGCTCCCGGAACATCCTGGCCTCGCATGTCTCCTCGAGCCCACCACCCGGATCGCCGTCGGCGCCTGGCGCCTGCGCGCACATGGCCGACGCAGCGTCTCGTCTGGCTTGCGCTGATAGCGTCCCTGACTCTCGGAGTGTTCTTCGCCTTCACGAGTAGCCGCCCAACTCCAGAATCGGAGATCACGAACCGCCCCATCGAAGTTTCCGCGGACGGGTACGTCTCGTCCGACACCTGTCGCGCCTGTCATCCATCCGAGTACGAGACCTGGTATAGCTCGTTCCACCGGACGATGACCCAGGTGGCTACTCCAGACACGGTCCGAGCCGACTTCAACGGCGTAACCGTAGAACAGGTCCACGGGGCGCCGATGCAACTGGAGCAGAGCGACAACGAGCTCTGGGCCGAGTTTGACGACCCCGGCTGGGAGGGACCTGAGGAAGAGCGCCCCCGCATCAGACGGCCGGTTGTCATGATCACCGGTTCCCATCACCAGAACATCTACTGGTACGCAACAGGGCACGACCGAGGCCTCAATGTACTTCCCGGGGCATATCTCATCGACGAGGCACGGTGGGTCCCCCGCAGTGCCGTCGTCCTGCACCCACCGGAACAGTCACTCGCTATGCTCGATGGTCACTGGAACGCCATCTGTATCGTCTGTCACACGACGCAGGGGAAAACAGCGTTCGATAGCCCATTCCAGTCAATCCCGTTCACTGAACAGACCATCGACACCACAGTGGCAGAATTCGGCATCTCCTGCGAATCCTGTCACGGTCCGGCCGAGGCACACGTCAGCGCCAATCGCGATCCGTTTCGACGCTACGGTTTACACGTGACCGAGGGAGAAGACCAGACCATTGTCGAACCAACTCGCCTGAATCCGCAACGGTCCTCACAGGTCTGCGGACAGTGCCACAGCGTCTGGGAGTTCTATGACATGGCTGGCGAACGAGACGCTAACCATGCAGGCCTCCCCTATCGGCCCGGCGACGAACTCAGGGACACGCGATTTATTGCGCAGCCAACAGTGGATCGGAGCTCACGCGA
>CAZPZZ010000096.1:5902-16034 GCA_964591245.1 uncultured Vicinamibacteraceae bacterium
TGCTACAACTGCCACATGCCGTACACCAGTTACGGACTACTGAAGGCGGTACGGAGCCACACCATCACAAGTCCGACCGCGACCGAAACAGCCGAGTTCGGGCGCCCCAACGCGTGCAACCTCTGTCACCTCGACAAAACCCTCGGCTGGACCGCGGAGCGTTTACGCGATTGGTATGACACGCCTTCACCGCCCCTGAGCTCAGCTGACCAGAACGTCGCCACCTCGCTACTCTGGATGCTACGCGGCGACGCTGGTCTCCGCGCTGTAACCGCCCATGCCATGGGCTGGGAACCAGCCCAGGCCGCCTCCGGCACAAGCTGGATGGTACCCCACCTCGGCGAGGCCCTCGGGGACCCCTATGATGCTGTCCGGTTCATCGCAGCTCGGTCTCTGAAGACCCTTCCGAACTACGCCAATCTCGACTTCGATTTCGTCGGACCTCGAGATACGCGAACCGATGTGGCCGTACGCGTCCTGCAGACCTGGCGCGCCTCGGTCGCAGCCCGTGCCAGACGCGAACCTGAACTCCTCGTTGATGAGACAGGTGAACTCCGTATCGACCTGATGCGTCAGCTCTTCGACCAACGAGATCGGCGCCCGCTCTTTCTCAGAGAATAGTGGCTCAGCAAACCGGCACCGTCGACTACGCAAGACGACACCTGCACGTGGGCTGGTGGTCGCTGCTTGGCTTTCTCTGCCTCGGCTTCGCCCTTGAGCTGCTCCACGGCTTCAAGGTCAGCCTCTACCTCGACGTCACGCACGAAACCCGTCGCTTGATGTGGACGCTCGCACACGCCCATGGGGCGCTACTCGCGCTCGTCCATATCGCCTACGCCCTCTGTCTCCGCGTATTCCCAGACATGGCCGGGGGCAGTGCACAAACTATCTCTCGCGCCCTCGTCGGTGCGAGTATCTTGCTACCCGGTGGGTTCTTCGCGGCTGGCGTACAGTTCTACAGTGGTGATCCCGGACTCGGCATCCTGACAGTGCCGGTGGGCGCGACATGTCTCGTCATCGCAGTGAGTCTTATCGCTCGAGCAGTAGATCGTGCCCGCTCAGACAGCAAGATTTCCGGCTCCTGACAACTACATGTACGCACGTTTCAACCGCGCGTGATCAGGGCTGCGCGCGCACCCAAATCGGGCTGGACCAGGCCATCACGATCCGACCACGCACCTGCTCCCTCTGACGAAGTCGGAGGTAGTAAATGGCGTCGTCGCGAAAGCCTCGATCCCTTCCAGACCACTCGACGTCGAGGGTGTTCGGCTGAAGCTCGTGGACGACGCGGAAACCGCCGTCCGGAGCCGAGTAGCGGAGAATCTGCACGGACTCGATAATGTCGGTGCCGTGCGCAATCACGGTAAAGCGCGGTGCGAGAGCGGCAGTCGCGGCAGCGCGTGCACCACATTCTGGCGACGTTCCGGCACACGTCTCCGGAAGTGGCGCTTCCAGGGCAATCTCACTCCCCATAGGGGCGTCGTTCACCCGAAAATCAAGCAGAATGCGAGCCCCCGTCGTGCCATAGGTCTGACGCGCATGCAGCGCATCGAAGATCGCTTCGCGCGTCAACGCTGGCGCCCGGATGGCGGCCAACCCCCAATGCGGCTTCCCGGGCTGTGAACGGTGGTCATCCGAGGCCGCAATGGTGCTCATCCGATAGCCCTGCATCCACACGTCCTGGGCCGAAACGCCAGTCCGCGCCGATGTCGAACGGTTCGTGAAGTCACTCTGTTCGAAGGCCAGGGGATGGCCCGGGTCATAGGCCTCACTCAACCCATGTGCCGAGTAGATCTCAAAGTTACGCCGTAGCTCTGGGTCGTGATCCTCAAGACTGAGTGGCTGCGGAAACTTGTTCGTGTGGTGGGGGATCGTGAGGGCCTCACCGGCAGTCAGCGCATCCCACAACTGGGGTAACGTCACCTCGGCTGGAGACAGCAACGGCCCTGGTGCCCCGCGGAAATACACGTTGTGATGGCCCCAGGGCGCAGGGAACGAGGCCTCATAGGCGTGCAGCGTGACGAACTCACCCGGTGCATGATGCACATCGGTCGCCTCCGTGTAATCGTCCCACACATGCGGACCCAGACCACGCGTGAAGCCCTCCCGCCCCTGTCCAGAGCTATGATCGGTCTTGGCATGAAAGTCTAGGCCAGAAACCCATCGCGCGTACTCGAACACGTGACTCCCAACACCGTCAAAACTATCTTCCGTATGGGAATGCAGATCACCCCAGTAGATCTGCTCCAGGGGCTGCTCCTCGAAGGCCTGCATCGGGTTACTTCGAGCCCGCAACAACTCAGCCCGCGCCACCGCCTCGAGGCGGACAATTCCCTCCCGGCGAGGAATCACGGTTACGGTTGTCCACCCTTGCCCCTCGGAAAACCGAACGGTCGGCGGCATCTCGACATCACCCTGGAGCGAGCGCAAGGTGATTTCCTCACGAAAGGGAATCGACGGATTTGAATGCAGGTCCACGGCCGCCAGGTGCAGTTCCGCCGGCTCGCCCACGACCAAGGCCGAAGGCCCCGTGAGCAATAATTCAGAGGCAATACCGCTACGCGAGGTCAGCGTAGCGGTATGCACGACCGGCTCGAACGCACCACGGCCATCACGATCGACACTGACCAGAATCGGCTCCGGCTCGGTGGCAACAATAGCGGCCCGCATCCCGCGGCTGCCGCGAGAGGTATCACCGAAGACCACTTCGATCGTCTCTCCGGCGCGCAAAGAGCCAGAGACAACCGTCGCACGCGCAACAAAGACATAGCGTTCGGCCCGCCCGTCAAGCCCAGGCCGGACCGACTTCACAAGAAAATCAGAGACCTCCGATTCCATCTCTGCCTCAATCCGTACATCAGTCGCCGAACCATAGGCTGAGACGTAATGATCGTCAGTCGGATCAGACGCCTGAAGGCGGTTTGCCGAGTTCAGTTCTCCAGCATGCCAGGTGTCGGGCAACTGCACCCGGAGTGATCCCCCCGGTCCAATGCCCTCCGGACCGACCGTGTATTTTACGGTCCAGGTACCGTAGTGCCCGGCAACCCCGAACGCTGGCTCCACGACCACCGTTTCCCGTGGCTGAACAGCGTTGGCCGCCAGAACCAGCAACGCGACAAAGCCGAGTGGAAGGACTGCTCGTGTCATGGCACGCATCATAGCGCGTTCCTCGAATGAGGTTGCCACACTGCGCGTCTTCAAATTGTCGAGTCTCAACGTTACCGAGCAAATACAGCCGGTGGAATGGCGTGTACAACATGGCAATGAATTTCCCGGCCATCGGGTGTCAGCGACGGTTGGGCGGGATTGGTACGGGGGCTACAAGAGGAATGGGACAGCGTTGCGAAGCTTGGCAGGGCATCAAAAGATGCCCTGCCTGATAAGGCTACTCCGTAACGGTCAGCAAGAGATTTGCCTTGGAAATAAACATTGCATCACTTGCGAATGCCCGAAGTGTGTAGGTTCCCGGCTCAGTGAGAGTCACCGTGGTCTCAAGTGTCCCTGAGGTCCAGCCGTCTCCCTCCATGCCTTCTTCCCACTCCTGATAGTCATCAGGTTCGAACTCACCATCCTCCGGTCCCCGATGAACGACCCACAGCACAGAGATGTGATTCCGCGTGGGAAAAGGCTTGGAATACTGCGGAATGTTGTCTGGAATCTCCGGAGCGTCGTCAGGCGGAACCAGTGTCGGGTCGCGCCGGCGCCTCCGTGCGTCCGGGTCGCGCTCCTCAACCGGATTCGGCAGGTCATCATCGGTGACTCGCGCCGTGAGAGTGACAGGCTGTCCGACCATCACTGTCTCATGACTCGCTTCAACCACGATCTCCGGCGGCTGATTGTTAAACAGCTGTTCCACCCCACGACCGAACTGAGTTCGGCCATTTGACGTGATCGTGTTCACGTCAATCTCCCACTCGGGCTGTAACCAGCCGTAGGCGTACTGACTACTGCCCTGCTGAGTAACCTCCCACACGAGTTCTCCATCGACCGGAAAATCAGCCGAGACCAGAACTTCGAACTGATAGCGATTCGTCCGCGGATAGAAATATGTGGGTTGCCCACGGTCTGGCTCGCCCGGCGAAAAGAAATTACGCTCTCCAACGGGAATATGCGGGCGTTCAGCATAATTTCTGTTCAAATAGCCGAACAAAAAATTGTAGGTGCCGTCCTCGTTGCGCGTCCAGCCCTCGAAAATCGGCTGGATATCTTGCCCCCTGCTGAACCGTTGCTGGGGCTGCGCCACGAGCGGCACATCACGCCTATTCACCTGGGCCGCAGCACGCTCGGCGACACCCACCAGCACGCCGAACATCAGCCCCCCTGAAATCGCCATGCGCAACAATCGCCGGCTCAAAAACCTCATGCTCACCTTCCGTATCCCCTTCTCCTGCGCGTCGTCGAGCCCGCAAGAAACCGCCAACTCAACCCATCAGGCAAAAAACCCTCTGCGGGAGCAGGAAAGCTCCCGCAGAGGGCCGGGTCATCTATCACGAAAACGAAACCAACAGACTAGTTGTCGTCAGTCTCGGCCCTACGTGCCTCGATCTCAGCCGCATACTCTTCGTCTGAAAGATCGTGCCAGCTGACCCAAGAAAACGCCATCTCATCGATGGTCCGGCTTCCGCCACCGGTCCAATTCTTGGCATCTGGATTTCCACGATGGGCATCCGTGTTGTCGTGATAACTAATCACATGCAGTGTTGTGCCTGCAGGGTACACCGGCTGAGCATCGTCCTCGTAGTTATAGACAATGTGCCAGTTGAAGTCGAAGTTGGCACAGCTGACCATCTCCGTGCTGCCCGTCGGATAGATAAGCTCGAGGCACTGCCTGGTACCGAGGAAATGCATATGTGGCTGGAAGGCAGTCAGCTTACCGGGTAGATACATCTTCTGATAACCGTCATGACGCGTCACCTGCCCAGCAGGGATATCAAGCTCGCCAGCCTGGCCGAGCTGCCGCGAATACAAGATATGATCCGGCTCATATTCCTCGGGATACAGCACGAGACCCAGCTCTGTCTGGTCGGTGACTTCCTCACCCACCGAGTGGTAGTGGAAGCTGAACCGCACTCGCGAGTCGGCCGGAAACAGCCGTCCCGTACCCTCGGGGTAGACGTCCGCATTCTTACCAACCGCGTATTCGTTCAGGAAGGCATCTTCCGAACTATCGTTTACCGGAGCTTCAGGATCCGTCACGGCATACGTCAGCGCGTGATGCACAACTCGCAGATCCCCAGCCCTGGTCTGAATGGCCTGGATATAGCGGTCGTTCGGCACACCGGACGGGACAATGTAGTCGCCCCACCAATCACCAGCCTCAGCCGGGACCGTGTGCGGAGGAGACGTCACGATGACATCGGGCTCGATGGTCCACGCTCCGAATTCCTGGAACTCCACGGGAGCCGGAGCGTCCCCAGGGTTGCCTCGCGGCGCGCCGTTGTCCACCCAGAGCCCGATCGTGGCGATCTCATCGTCGCTCAGTGAGCGATCGTTCTTAAAGCTCTGCACGCCGACCTTCGGATCAATGTGCCAAGGCGGCATCTCGCGCACCTCAACCTTGTTCTTGATCGACCGCGCCCATGGGCGGCTTTCCTGGTATGACATCAGAGACATCGGCGCCATATTGTTGGGCCGATGGCAAACCTGACATGACCGCTGAAAGATCGGTTCGATGTCCTTGTGGAACGTGGGGTTTTCAGGCACCTCAGCGGATGCCAGCGCCGGCGCCAACGCAGTCGCTGCAACTGCAAGAAGGGCGAAAAATCTGGCGATTCTCATTCAGCTTACCTCCAAAGACCCAACCGTCAAGAGCAATATGTCGCGCGGTTGGCTTGCCCGCGAAGCGTCTATCGTCTACAGCACCGCCATAGTATCAACGTTGCCGTCGGCTGTCTACGCTCCCCGAAACCCCGATCCCGGACCGAACTTCACGCGTATGCTACGATTCGCACCGGTTGGTACGAACCGTCGGTTCCGCCGCGACTCACGAGGTCCTGTTTCAGATTCGGACCCACCCGCCTCGCGAATCGCTATGCTCAAACGTGCCGCTCCCCGGGACTCGCTGTTCGGGTCGCGACATACTTCATTTCATTTCCCGGGATTTGGAGAATCCCGACAGCGAGAGCTCATTTCTCATCAATCCTATGGTTGTTGGAGTTCCCACGGAAACGTTTCCGGGTGAGCGTCGGGTATCCACCGTCCCCACCATCGTGGCCACGTTGGTCAAGGCAGGCTTTGATGTCCTTGTTGAAGCCGGGGCCGGCGTCCAGGCTGGATTCCCGGACGACACGTATGTTGATAAGGGAGCCAGGCTCACCGAGAGTCGGGCCCAGGTTTTCGCGGAAGCAGACGTCCTGCTTCAGGTGCGCACACTCGGCGCCAACCTGGAGGCTGGCCGTTCCGACCTCGACCTGGTCCGCACCGGACAGACCGTCCTTGGCCTCTGTGAACCACTGGGGGAACCGGTTGCCGCGCAAGAACTGGCCGCCCGAGGTGTCACTGTCTTCTCGATGGAATTGATTCCACGGATCACGAGGGCGCAGAGTATGGACGTGCTCTCGTCGATGGCAACGATCTCAGGCTACAAAGCCGTGCTCCTGGCCGCCGCCCACCTGCCGCGCATGTTTCCCATGATGATGACGGCAGCCGGGACGATTACGCCCGCTCGCGTGTTTGTGGTTGGAGCCGGTGTCGCCGGCCTGCAGGCCATCGCCAGCGCCAGACGCCTCGGAGCAAAGGTGGACGCATACGACGTACGTCCCGCGGTCAAAGAACAGGTGGAAAGCCTCGGTGCTTCTTTCGTCGACCTCCCGCTCGAGACGAAGAGTTCAGAGGACGTCGGGGGCTACGCGAAGGCACAAGATGACGCCTTCTACGTCCGACAACGAGAGATGATGGGTCGGGTCGTAGCCAGCAGTGACGTCGTCATCACGACGGCGCTCATCCCAGGACGGTCGGCGCCGGTACTCGTGACCGACACGATGGTGGCGGGAATGCCCAAAGGCGCGGTGGTCGTTGATCTCGCCGCCGAGCGGGGTGGCAATGTCGAACCCTCCAAGCCTGACGAAACGGTTATCGCTCACGGCGTCACGGTGCTCGGCCCGACTAACCTCCCGGCGACGGTGCCCCACCACGCGAGCCAGATGTACGCAAAGAATATCTCGACCCTGCTACTTCACCTTGTGCAGAACGGTGATCTCCACGTGGACCTGGATGAGGAAATCACCGCCAGCACGTTGGTCTCGCGTGGCGGCGACATTATCCACCCGCGTATCAAGGAACTACTGACGTCAACGAAGCAATCAACGACTGACTAAACCTGGCGTAAATCGCTGGACCCGCGTAACCCAGCGGCCTACGCCATTCCGAACACCACGGCCCTAGAGCATTTGCCCACATCTCGAAGGAACAGAGACTCTCATGGACGCTTTTCTGCCGCTGTTGACCATCTTCATGCTAGCGGTCTTTGTCGGATTCGAAATCATCACCAAAGTGCCCCCCCTCTTGCACACACCGCTGATGTCTGGGAGTAACGCTATTTCCGGAATCACGATCATCGGGGCACTACTTGCCGTGGCGTCCGAAGGAACGCTGACCACGGTCCTCGGTTTTCTGGCTCTGGTTTTGGCCACCATCAATGTGGTCGGTGGTTTTCTCGTCACCCACCGGATGGTGGGCATGTTCAAAAAGAAGGACTAAGGCGTGGTCATCATTAACCTGACCTATCTCGTCGCCTCAATCCTGTTCATCTTCGGGATCAAGGGACTGACGCATCCTCGCACCGCCGTCCGTGGCAACCTCCTCGGCGCCACCGGCATGCTCCTCGCCGTCGTCGCCACGTTGGCCGACGAACAGGTCCTCGGAGCGGGTGCGTTGAGCCTGGGCCATATTTTGGCGGGTGTCGCCCTCGGCTCAGCCATCGGCGCCACCCTTGCCCTGAAGATCCAGATGACCGCGATGCCCCAAATGGTGGCATTGCTGAATGCGTTCGGCGGCGGTGCCTCGGCCTTGATCGCCGGCGCCGTGCTCGCCGAAACAGGCCTCCCATCCGTCCAAACCACTGTGGCCACCGTTGCGTCGGGCATCATTGGTTCGGTCACCTTCTGGGGTAGCCTCGTCGCCTTCGACAAGCTACAGGGCGGAGTCCTCCCGGACCAGCCTGTCCATTTTCCGGCCCAACAACTGCTGAACGTGCTCCTTGGCGTGGGGGCCCTGGGGCTGGGCATCTGGGTCATTGCCGACCCCACCGATCTGGCGGCCTACGGGTGGCTCATCGCCGTGGCTTCCGTGCTCGGTGTGTTGCTAACGATTCCGATCGGTGGCGCGGACATGCCAGTCGCCATCGCATTGCTCAACTCGTATTCTGGACTCGCCGCAGCCTCTACCGGATTCGTCCTGAACAACGACATCCTGATCATCACCGGTTCGCTCGTCGGCGCTTCCGGACTCATCCTCACCCAGATCATGTGCAAAGCGATGAATCGATCGCTGCTGAACGTACTCATGGGCGCGATCGGCCCAGAGAGCAGCACGAGCGCGGGCGCCGATGAGGTCTACGCGGGTCGGGTCAAGAGTACGTCTGCCGATGAAGTTGCCATGCTCTTGGATGGCGCGCGACGCGTGGTCATCGTGCCGGGCTATGGCATGGCCGTGGCACAAGCTCAACACTCGGTGCGTGAACTCGCCGACCAACTCGAGGCGAGAGGCGCCACAGTGGAATTCGCCATTCACCCCGTCGCAGGTCGCATGCCTGGCCATATGAATGTGCTCCTCGCTGAGGCCGAGGTTGATTACGACAAGTTGCAAGAAATGGACGCCGTGAACCCCTCATTCGAGCAAACGGATGTCTCACTGATCATCGGCGCAAACGACATCGTGAATCCGGTCGCACGTACTGATCCGTCAAGCCCAATTGCTGGCATGCCGATTCTCGATGTCGACAAATCCCGAACGGTGGTGGTTATCAAGCGCAGCCTGTCACCTGGATTCGCCGGCATCCCAAACCCGCTCTTTGCAGCCGACAACACTCTCATGCTCTTCGCCGACGGGAAACAGGCTGTGCTCGACCTCGTCACGGCCGTGAAAGAAACATCGTGAACCATGCGGACGCGTCACAGGCGCGCGCCCCGTCGTTAGCGCTGTCTGGGGTCAGATTGATTCGGGACGGCACATCCATTCTCCGCGACATCACGTGGACGGTCAAAAAGGGCGAGCGCTGGATCGTACTCGGACCAAATGGGAGCGGAAAGACCTCACTATGCCAGATCGTGACCCTGTATCAGCATCCCTCCGGCGGTTCGGTCACGGTACTGGGTGGGACCCTGGGTCGCGTGGATACTCGTACGTTGCGCTGCCGCATCGGCATCACTAGTGCGGCGCTCGCCGAAAGGATCCAAGCGAGCCTCACGGCCGAACAAATTGTGGTCGCAGGAAAGCACGCCGCGCTCGCTCACTGGTGGCATCGCTACGACGACGAGGATTGGGACACGGCTCGGCGACATCTGGCTCGCGTCGACTGCGCCGCTCACGCAACTCAACGGTTCGATACTCTCTCATCCGGCGAGCGGCAGCGAGTACTCCTAGCCCGCGCGTTAATGTGCAAACCAGGGCTGCTCGTTCTCGATGAACCGAACTCTGGACTCGACCTTCCTGGTCGCGAACGCCTCATTCAGACCCTCGCAGAACTCGCGTCCGACCACACGGCCCCGCCAATCATTCTCGTCACCCATCACGTCGACGAAATCCCACCCGGCTTCACCCACGCACTGCTCCTTCACGCGGGCACCGTCCATGCCGCCGGACCAATCGAACGGGTACTGACAGGCGAACAACTCTCACGCTGCTTCGGGCTGAGCCTCGATATCGCGCACCGCCGCGGTCGCTGGCGTGCCTGGGCAACCGATCGGGCCCGTCCACTCTGATCGAACAGACTCCCCGCGTACCAGACCGTGGCGGAGTTGATTCTCATACGGCCCAAACCCGCGCTTCGAATTCGCCCACATGCCAGCGGAGCGCAGGGGAACGCAAACCTTCACCACGCTCGTCGAAGATGAGATAGTGAACGGGAACCGTGATGCTCCCAACCTCGAACCGAACGCTACGACGCTACATCCTGTATCAGGTACCAGGGTGG
>CAZPZZ010000097.1:0-15702 GCA_964591245.1 uncultured Vicinamibacteraceae bacterium
TTTTCTGTGCCACTTTCCTTCAGGTCACCCTGACCGGGAATTACCCGGCGCACTGCCCTCTGGAGTTCGGACTTTCCTCCCCGTAACCAGCCACAACGTAACTAGCCACGCAGCGGTCGTCTGTCCCTCTGCGGCGCCCACCTCACTACCTCATCGATCCGTCTCCTGGCTGATTTGATATTGCTCCAGCTTCTTGTACAGGTTGCTCCGAGGGGTGTCGATCACCTCAGCAGTCTTGGAAATGTTCCAGGCATTGTCGCGCAACTTATCCACGAGAAATGCTCGCTCCGCGAGCTCCTTGAACTCGCGTAACGTCCCCGCTCGATGGGCCGCCGCCTCAGAACCTGCGTCCGCACCGCTTCGAAGAACGCCCCGAACCTCAGCCATGTCGATCGTTTCGCCCGGTGTCATCACCAGCAGACGCTCGACGGAATTTTTCAGTTCCCGGATATTGCCGCGCCATCGAGCGTGGCTCAGCAGTTCCACGGCGCCCGGCGTGAATTCTCGCGGCCGAAAATTATTGTCTCGACAAAACAGCCGCGCAAAATGCGCAACAAGGGTCGGAATGTCTTCAGTCCGGTCCCGCAATGGCGGGACGCGAATCGGGATGACACTCAATCGAAAGAAAAGGTCTTCACGAAACATGCCATTGTCGATCGCCTCCTCAAGGTTTCGATTGGTCGCCGCCAGCACCCGTACGTCCACCTTGATGGTGTGCGAGGAACCCAATCGCTCAACTTCACCCTCCTGGAGTACACGCAGCACTTTGGCTTGCGTTCGCAGGCTCATGTCGCCAATTTCATCCAAAAAAATCGTGCCACGATCCGCTTGCTCGAACTTTCCGATCTGCTTCTGCGTCGCTCCGGTAAATGCGCCTCGCTCGTGTCCGAAGAGTTCGGATTCGATCAACTCCTCAGGGAGAGCCGCGCAATTCACCTGCACAAAACGCTCCTTCCCGCGACGGCTGTTGCGGTGAATCGCGCGAGCCACCAACTCCTTTCCTACTCCACTTTCACCCTGAACCAGCACGGTACTGGTGGTCGGCGCCGCTCGGCTGATCGCTTCAGTCACCCCGCGCAGCGTCTGGCTATCACCCACCATCTCATGACGAATCTCGGCGAGTTCCCGATAAGATCTCACCTCCGTCTTCAAACGATGCTGCTCCAACGCGTTCCGGATGTGGAGCTTGAGCACGTCACCCTCGAAACCCTTTTCGAGAAACGTGAACGCCCCCCGTTTGGTCGCTTCGACCGCCGTGCTGATCGTGCCATGTCCAGAAATAACGATGACGGGTACGGTATCTCCACGGTCTTGCATTCGCCGCAGTACTTCGAGCCCGTCCATGCCTGGCATCTTCACGTCGAGTAGCACAAGGTCAGGGCTTGCCTCCCCGATGAGTTCGAGGCCCTCCTGTCCGCTCCTGGCAAACACGCACGCGTAACCTTCGTACTCCAACGTCATCTTGATGGCGTCGCGCACGCCTTCATCATCATCGACGACAAGTATCCGCTTCTTCATGAAAGATCCAGCACGCACCCAGACTCCCGGATGCTGACGTCAATCATTATAGGGTTCGAGCAACGTTCGAAGGGCACCCTCGTCGACCACCTCAACGCCGAGCTCTCGCGCCTTCGCAAGCTTCGCTCCAGGATCACTTCCGGCAACCACGTAACGAGTTTTCGCGCTGACCGATCCTGTCACCTTCCCGCCTCGCGCAACGATCGCCCGGGTAGCCTCCTGGCGGGTTATTGACGCCAGCGTACCAGTAAAGACAAAGACCTGTCCCGCGAGCGTAGGTAAGAGTGCACTCCCAGACTCCGTCACGGCGTCCATCCGCACTCCGGCCTGGGACAACCGCGCCAGCAGTCCTCGACTGGTCGGCTCATCGAGAAACCGACGCAGGGAGTCGGCGACGATCGGCCCAATCCCATCGACCTCCTCGATCGACTCGCGCGTTGCTTCGAGCAGACGACTCATCGCTCCAAACCGCTCTGCCAAAAGTTCAGCGGCTCCCTCTCCGACATGGCGAACACCGAGTCCAAAGATCAACGGGCCCAGGCCTCGCGCCTTGCTTCGCTCGATCTGGACCATGAGATTGGCAGCAGATTTCTCTCCCATGCGTTCTAGGCCTGTGAGTCGGTCGGCACTCAGCGCGTAGAGATCCGCCACATCTCCCACAATGTCCCGATCGACGAGTTGATTGACCAGTGCTTCACCCAATCCCTCGATATTCATGGCACGACGGGACGCGAAGTGCAGAAGACCGCGTCTCGTCTTGGCGGAACAGGCCTCGTTCGGACAACGCCACACAACCTCGTCTTGCTCCCGAACCAGCTCGGTCTCGCAGGCAGGACAGGCCGTGGGCATGACAAAGGGCGGCAACTCGGCGCCCCCCTCTGGCCTCCGCGCAAGCACCGGCTTGACCACTTTAGGAATGATGTCGCCGCCCTTTTCCACCAGGACCACGTCGCCCGCCCGGATATCCTTTCTCGCGACGTCCTCGGCATTGTGCAGGGTCGCCATTCGCACAGTCGTACCAGCAAGTTGCACGGGTTCCAGCACAGCATATGGAGTGACCGCGCCCGTACGTCCCACATTGACCTCAATTCGTAGCAACCGGGTCGTCGCCTGCTCAGCGGGAAACTTGAACGCCATCGCCCAGCGAGGAAATTTCGCCGTGTGCCCCAACTGGGTACGGTCGCTCAGATCATCCACCTTGACGACAACGCCGTCTGTGTCGAACGGGAGATCGTTACGTGCGTCGGCCCACGTCCGACAATAGGTCATTACTTCCTCGATACCGAAGCACCGCTTCCAGTGAGAATCGACGGGCAACCCCCAAGCCACCATCCGTTCGAGGTCCAACGCATGACGTGCTGCTCCACCCTCAGGTCCCACCGTATGGTCAACAAGACTGTAGAGGTAGGCGCTTAACCCTCGACTCTCCACAAGAGAGGCATCGAGCGCTCGCATCGTTCCAGCTGCTGCGTTTCTGGGGTTCGCAAATGGCGTCTCCCCCTGGTCGCTCCGCTCGGCATTCATCCGATCAAACGACGCACGGGACAAGAAAATCTCCCCTCTCACCTCAAGAGTTCCGTTCGGGGCAGACCGAAGCCCAAGCGGAACACTTCGAATCGCTCGAACATTCGAGGTCACATCCTCTCCACGCACTCCATCACCACGGGTCACTCCACGCTCAAGCACACCATCCTCATAGTGCAGCGCAATGCTCAACCCATCAATTTTTAGCTCCGCAACGTAGACAATCGCCTCCGTCGGTTCAAGACCCAGCCCCTTGCGCACTCGCTCGTCAAACGCCTCAAGCTCCCGCTCCTCGTACGCATTGTCAAGACTGAGCATGGGAGTCTTGTGGTGGACCGTATCGAAGCCCGCAACTGGACGTCCCGCGACGCGCTGGGTCGGTGAATCCGGTGTAACCAGCTCAGGGTCGGCCGTTTCCAATGCAACCAGTCTTCGCAAGAGCCCATCGAACTCCGCATCGGAGATCTCTGGATCGTGCTTCACGTAGTACTGCTCTTCGTGGTGGCGGATCTCAAGGCGTAGCTGGCGCGCTTCCTCGACGATCCGATGGGAAGGTGGCATCAACTGAGGGTTGGCACGCCCGGCTCACACCCCCTCGAGCTACTCCAAGAAGGTCGATATCTGGCGCGGGGTTCGCGATCAACGGTCACGGGCGAGTACGTAGTCAGGCAGCGCCCGCAGCGCCTCAAGCTCAGGGGAAGGGGGAAATTCATCCAGAAAACGCTTGGCTTTCGTGGCGTATACGGTCGCGCGCTCAAAGGCACGATCAAGCACACCATGCTCTTGCACCAGGTCCCGAAGCTCCGTCCATGCATCAGCATCGAAGCGCCGGTCACGCACCAGACCTTCGAGTATCCCTCGAGCCCGGTCTCCGGCGTCCTGCATCAAAAAAATCGCTGGGAGCGTCATTTTGCCCTCACGCACATCACCGCCCACAGGCTTTCCAAGCACGACTTCATCCGCGGTATAGTCGAGCAGGTCGTCGACGAGTTGAAACGCGATACCCAAGTTGAACCCATAATCGCGCAGCGCGAACTGCTGCTCCTCGGATACGTCCCCCAACATGCCACCAATCTGAGCACAACCACCAAACAAATAGGCCGTCTTCCGTCTGATGATCTCGAGGTGATCTTCCTCGGTCAGGTCCACGTCGCCGGCCTTCGTCAGCTGATACAGCTCACCTTCGATCATGCCTCGGGTTACGTCACAGAGCAGACGCACGAGTTCAAGCGAGTCCACCGTCAGCGCCATACCCATCGACTTGATGTACAGGTAGTCTCCGAGCAAAACCGTGATGTCGTTACCCCATTTGGCGTGAACCGCCTCACGGCCGCGCCGCAGCCCGGAACCATCGATCATATCGTCGTGCACGAGGGTTGCCGTGTGGATGAACTCCACGACAGACGCATACAATCGCGCGTCCTCTCCCTGGTATCCCCCGAGCCGCGCACACATCAGCACCAGGGCGGGCCTGATCCTCTTCCCACCACTCGTCTGTATGTAGCGCCCGATCTCGGGAATCAGTTCAACCCGCGACTCGATGTGGCGGATGAATTGCTGCTCGACAGACTCCAGATCCTCGCGGATAGGCTCAAAGATTTGGGCGAGGTCTGGAAGAGTTGAAGTTCTCGACACAGGGGTCACTTGTGAACCGGATTTCAGCATACTTACGAGCCAAACGTCAATTATGACAAACCTTTAGACGAAACACCGCCGAACAAACGACTAAAGTTCTCATCAGTCCACCCGCGTAGCACTTCTGGCGTCACCCCGCGAATCTCGGCAAGTCGATCCACAACGGATCCGACCCAGGCCGGTTCATTCCGCTGTCCGCGATATGGGACCGGAGCGAGATAGGGCGCATCTGTTTCTACGAGCAAACGATCCGACGGTACCGCAACTGCCGCTTCACGTACCGTCTCGGCCGACTTGAAGGTAGCAATCCCAGAAAAAGACACATGGAACCCCAATTCGACCGCCCTCAGGGCCATTGTGGCATCCCCCGTAAAACAGTGAAAGACCCCTGGCACCGCCGGCGCCCCCTCTTCCTCGAGAATGGCTAGGGTGTCGTCGTCGGCTTCGCGGGTATGGATCACGATAGGCAGCGCCAGATCACGCGCCACCCGAATCTGGCGACGAAACACTTCCTGCTGGATCTCTGCGGGAGCGAAGTCATAGTGATAGTCCAGTCCAATCTCCCCTACTGCACAGGTCCCAGCCCGTCTGTCGATCGCCTCTCGCAGCGCCGGCTCCACTCCGTCCAGCCGCGACGTAAACTCTCCAGCCTTGTGAGGATGCACACCGACCGAAAACTGAACCGCTGGCCAGACCGACGACACCGCATCAGACCGAGATGCCTCATTAGCGCTCGTGGCCTCCAAAATGCAGAGCGCCCGGTGCAGCCCGGCGCCGCGCGCCCGCTCGACGACATCGGTGAGATCCGCCTCGAACGCCTCATCGGCGAGGTGACAATGGGAATCGATCACGTTGCCCTTTCAGCACAGCGGTTCGCCTTATTTCCTCTGTTGTAAACCATTCATACCCACCTGCCACAACACATCGCCTGCGCTCATCGCACGCGCGCACCCGGAGGGACCGCCGCAGGATCGTCAAGGCCAAGTAACACCGGATTGCCCTCCGGATCGGTGGCGGCGAGAATCATGCCATTCGACTCGACCCCCATGAGCTTCGCTTTCTCGAGATTGGCAACAATGACAACAGATCGGCCCACGAGAGCCTCTGGGGTGTAGGCGCGCGCGATGCCGGCCACCACGGTGCGCTCTTCGGTGCCATCCTGGACGGTCACCTTTAACAATTTTTTCGATTTTGGGATCGGTTCGGCAGCCAGCACCTTCGCCACGCGAAGCTCAACCTCCAGAAAAGTATCGAAAGACACACGGGGATCATCAGGCTCCACAGGTGGCGTCACAGTCTCCGGGGCCTTGTTCTCCGCCGGCGACCTATCCGTCAATTCTGGCTCATCCGTCATGATTTTTTTCGCTCCAACTCCAGGTACATCACGTTCGTTGCTGCCATTCGCCTTCCCCCCAGAAACGCCGGGTGTCACACCGGTGACTTCCAGACGCGGCCAGAGCGGTGCTCCTTTAAGCACCTGGCGCTCCCGACCGGACCACGCCGCGTCACGGTCAAGCTCGAGCTCTGACAGCGGCCGCGGATCACCCATCCGCCGTAACATTTCCGTGCAGGATCCCGGCATGGCGGGCGAGAGCAGGACCGACGCAATCCTGACAGCTTCCGCTATTTCAAATAAGACCTGATCGAGTTCAGCCTGCCGAGACGGCACCTTGGCAAGTCCCCATGGCTCAGACCGCGTGATGAACTCGTTAGTGGCGTCAACCAGATCAAACGCGGCCGTGAGCCCCGTGTGAATCTCATGGTTGTCCATGGCTTCTCGGTACCTTCGCACGACGTCAGCCGCGACATCCGCCAGCTGCGACGCCCGGCCGGGCACGGACACCACTCGCCCCTGGCGATACTTGTGGATCATCACAGCGACGCGATTGACAAGGTTGCCAAGATTGTTCGCCAGGTCAACGTTGTAGCGCTCTTCGAAACGCTCCCACGTGAAGTCCCCGTCCTGTCCAAACGCAATTTCCTTTGCCAAATACAGCCGAAGCGGGTCTGGCCCCAAGCGCTCTGCCGCCTCCAGTGGGTCAACATTGGTTCCAAGGGACTTGCTCATCCGCTGCCCCTTCCAATGCACCCAACCATGACCAAATACCTGCCGAGGCAACTCGAGCCCAGCGCTCATCAACATCGCCGGCCAGACGACTGCATGAAACCGTGTGATGTCCTTACCTACCACGTGCAGGTCCGCTGGCCACCATTGGGCGTATTGGTCATCGTCGGTGCCGTATCCAACGGCGGACATGTAGTTGATCAGTGCATCGAACCACACGTACACCACGCTCGACGTATCAAACGGCAGGGGAATCCCCCAGCTCTGCCCCGTACGACTGACCGAAATATCCTCCAAGCCTCGCTCGAGCAGCCGCAACATCTCGTTCCGACGAACCTCCGGCTGCAAGAACATCGGATGCGCATCGTAGTGAGCCAGCAGCCGGTCGCGATACTTCGACAACCGGAAAAAATGATTCTTTTCTTTAATCCACGACGGCTGAGTCTTGTGGATGGGGCAGTCCCCATCTTCGAGATCCTTTTCCTGCTTGAAGGCTTCACAGGAAACGCAATACCACCCCTCGTACTCGCCTTCGTACAGATCCCCCGCGTCGGCAATCTTCTGAACAAGGGTGGTTACCGCACGTCGATGCCGCTCCTCGGTCGTGCGAATGAAATCATCAAACGAGACATCGAGCTTCTCCCAGACTTCTCGGAATACACCTTCCATCTGGTCGCAAAACACCGTCGGCTCTAGCCCCAATTCGACGGCCCGCTGATGCACGTTCTGGGAATGTTCGTCGTTCCCCATGACGAAATGGGTAGACATACCTGTCAGCCGACGGTACCGGGCAATAACATCAGCGGTAATCTTCTCGTACGCCGTCCCCAAATGCGGACGGCTATTCACGTAATCGATGGCCGTAGTCAAATAGAAGCGCGACATCATAGTTCCTGGGATTCAAACAGCTTCGCCTTGACAGACGCTGTCACTGCGGCCGCATGTACCACTTTCACAGCTATGGCATGCTGCTTCGCCAAGCGCACACAATCCTCAAACTCCGGTGCGACGTTGAGCACGGCCCCGTTACGCCGGGCCACCTTGCACCGTACATCGCCAAACGGTGTCACAACCGGGACCAGTTCCCGACACAACCTATCGCGTGCGGCCTCCGTATATCGAAGCCCGATCGTGCTGGACTCTCGAAACAGGGTCTCGCAGACAGCGTCACGGAGCCCGGGCTGGACCAATACGGTGACATGCGTCCCTGGTCGATTTTTCTTCATCTGCACTGCCGTGTAGAACACCTCAAGCGCTCCGGCATCGTACAGGCGCTCCATCATGACGCCGAAAACCTGTGGGTTCAGATCATCAATCTCACACTCCACAACCACAACGCGTTCAGCATCTCCAGCCGTGTCACGCCCGACCAGCAAGCGGACCATATTCGGCACCCCTTCTGGATCTCGCGTGCCTGCACCGTAGCCACTTCCATCGATTTGCATAGCGGGCAACGCTCCGTACTCATCGGCAAACTCGGTAACGAGTAGGGCCCCCGTCGGTGTCAACCGCTCTCCGGCCGGCCCGGCAGCATACACGGGCACTCCCTCGATGAGCGCAAGGGTCGCGGGTGCGGGCACGGGCAACGTTCCATGCGTACATGTCACCGTGCCACTACCCACGTTAATTGGAGAAGCCACGATCCGGTCAGCGCCAAACCACTCGAGCGCAAACACGCCGCCGACAATGTCAATGATGGAGTCGATCGCACCAACCTCGTGCAGGTGCACATTCTCCACCGGCATCCGATGAATCGCTGCCTCTGTCTCTGCAAGTCGTCGAAATAGCCGATTTACGCGATTCTTCGCAGGGGCCGACAACGCCGATCGATCGACGAGGTTGACGATCGCAGGCAGATGGCGATGGGGCACGCCGGCGGGAGCGGCCTCGGTCACCGTGAACTTGGTCCCACTGATGCCCGCCCGTGTCACACGCTCCGATTTCAGGCGACATTCGTCGTCTAGGGCCAAACTGCCCAGGGCGGACTGCAGTTCACCGAACGGGAGGCCTGCGTCAAGCGCCGCGCCGATGAGCATGTCGCCGGACGCCCCGGAGAAACAATCCAAGTACAGAATTCGCTGCATCGTGGCCAACCTGAAGCGATTGCTAGATTTCTCCCATCTCTCGCAAGCTGCAGTACAGCGTATCGGCAAGCACGAGATGATCCACCACCTCGATACCCATCACGCGCCCCGCTTCCACTAATCGGAGAGTCAGGGTGATGTCCTCGGTGCTCGGACTCGGATCGCCGGACGGGTGATTATGAAACAACACGATCGCTGCCGCTCTCTCGCCGGCCGCAGCTCGAAACACCTCCCGCGGATGTACAAGACTCGCATCGAGAATCCCCACCGACAGGACCAACGTCCTGAGCACACGGTGTTTGGCATCAAGCAGAAGGATGCCAAATCGCTCGACCGGATGCGCACCATGATCTGGCAGAAGGTACGACGCCACCTCGCGGGGCGAACCAAGTCTCACCGGGAGATCTGACTTCTGACTCAGCGTTCGACGCCCGAGTTCGACCGCGGCAAGAATCTGGGAAGCTTTAGCGACGCCCAATCCCTTGAGCCGACGTAGATCGGCCAACGACTGCCGTGTCAAACCGTGCACCCCGCGCGCCGAGGCCAATATCTGGTTCGACAGATCTATCGCACTCGCCGAGCGAAAACCGTGACCCACGATAATGGCCAACAGTTCGTTGTCACCCAGCCCTGACGGCCCGAGACGTTCGAGCTTTTCGCGGGGTCGGTCGTGAGGAGCGAGCCAAGTCATCGTACCACACAGCTTCTGGTGTTACCGACTGTCCAGAAGCTCCGACTACTTCCATGCAAGAACCGCGCACTCGCACAGAAACAGCAATAGCGCCCGAGGCACGTAAAAACTGCGATCCCGCTGTCCGTCTAGAACCGCAAACTCAGCAAACAGATTCTTCGAGGAAGGAAACTCCCAAACGCACGAGCAGACAGCACCAACCAGGACCACTCTCGTGGGCCATCACGCTGAAAATGGCCCTACCCACTCCCCGGTCAACACTACTTCCGCCCACCCGGTCAGCAAAATGCCCTGCTCCGTCCACACGACGTGCTGGGTTCCACCGGGAGACACCACGTCCAGGTCACGAGAAGCGCCACCAAAGGCCGCCGCCGCTACCGCGCTCGCACACGCGCCGGTGCCTGAGGCCTCGGTAGGCCCGACCCCTCGTTCCCAGATCAAAATCCGAATGCGCGAGGGCGATTCAACCTCAACCAGTTCGACGTTTGAACCAGCAGGGAACGCGGGATGAGTTGCCAGCGCAGGCCCCAATTTCTGAAGCCGCCCCTCGCCAACCTCTCCCCCCAGCACGATGCACTGTGGGTTCCCCACCGACAGCTCTACCACCTCGACGGACACGCCATTCACCTCAAGGACCCGCTGGCGGAGCCCCTGGGGCATCCCCATTTGTGCCTCGAAAATCATTCTGGCGCCATCCGAACCAACACGTGTCAATGGAATTGCGCCTGCATCCGTCTCGATGACAAGCGTCCGCAAGTGCCTTCGCTCGCCAGCCACGAGCGCCGCCAGACATCGCACGGCGTTGCCCGAGACCTCGGCCAGACCACCGTCCGCGTTATGTAGCGTCATCGCCGCCCCGGCCTCAGTAAGGTCGTAATAAACCAACCCATCGGCTCCGATTCCAGAGTGCCTATCGCACATACGCCGAGCCAATTCAGCCCGTACGTTTCCCTCGACCTCAGCGACCTGATTCACTGGGGTGAAGAGGAAGTCGTTGCCGTAGGCATGGGCTTTCGTGATCGCAATCGCCATAGCTCTATCTCATGGCCTCACCCCCACGTCACCGGCCGGAGTTCTGACCCAGCCCCGCAGAGGAGAATACAGTCTTCACGGCGTGAGAAAGCTCTCGAAAACCCACGTCAATCCAGCGCTCACCCCAATACGGGGATCCCGTGGCGTGAACCCGGAGAAGAGCCCCCCATCGAAGCGGATGGCACCGCGGGTATATCGCATGCCAAGAGTCATGCGCCCGAGCGTGTCCGTACCCGGAGGAGCGTTGCCACGACGTGTACTCACCCGACCATTGATCTCACCGACGAACTCCGCCTCTGCTGTGATCGCTCGTGCCAGCGAGAGTCCGTAGGTCAACACGTCATTCTGGCGATCCCCTCGTGTCGGATCGGACAGGATCCCCAATCCAACGTTGCCCACCACCCGCAGCGACTGAACCGTCTTGCCGACAAGCAACGATTGAAAAAAATCGAACGTATCGAGCCCAAGTCCGCTCTCGTTACTCGCGTTAGGCAAACGCGTCGCAAAACGCAACGCAATCGCAGGCCTCCGCCCACTTTCTGCCAGAATTTTGACCTTGGTACCCACGACGAGGTCGTCGAAGCTTCGGGTGGTATCCCCAGGCACATCGACCATGCCGGACAGAGGCGCGTCAAATCGATCAGAAATCGACAGTGAACTTCGTGATACCCCGTCGATCTGTACTTCCGCGTTCGCTCCAACCCCGAAGCTGAGTCCCACGAGCGGACCACGGAGCAGGTTACCTTCAAGTCCAGAAACCGGGTAGACCTGGTTCCATGAGTGGTCGAATCCAGCCTCCAGCAAGATCAACCGGTCACCCACCGGTTCTGGATCCTCGGTCAGCAACGGTCGCTGCTGCGCCTGAGCCGGCGACATGACCAGACTGCAACCCAGCACCAGGCCCCCGACCCAACACACCGTTCGTTTCATCCTCGAGACCTCTGCTCCTCCCGGCGGACATCCCACCGAATGTAACTGATTGCCAACGCATCGTAGACAGCATGCGCCACGATCGGGGCCAGTAACCCGTTCGTTACATCGACCAGCTTCCCCAGAACGGTTCCCATCAACGTAACCCAGACTCCAAACACAATTGACGCCCGCCCTCCGACATGGGCAACCCCAAACAGCAGGCTGGCTGCTGCTAACCCCATCTCCGTTTGGACCGCCCCACGAAAGAGCAGTTCTTCCCCTAAGCCGGCCGCCAGGCTCACCCCGACCACATCCACAGGCGTAGCTGTCGCGAAGAGCGGTCGCAGCGTTTCCTCGTAGAGCCTCCGGACCGACCGTACCGGGCCAATCGGTGGTACCCACCAGAGCAGGGCGTAATTAACGGCGGCCAAGGCACCAGCAGTAGCGATTCCAACCACCAACCCCGGAATCAAGGGACCGGATTCGACCACAAGCTCTCGACTCCAGATCCAGACCAACGCGACGCTAGCGAGCAAGGCCTCGCCCAAAAGGGCGGCTACCAGCAGCCTGGACACTAGAACACCTTCGTACTGTCGACAAGCAATGTCACGGGGCCGTCGTTCACCGACTCGACCGCCATGTGGGTTTGAAACACGCCCGTCTCAACAGGGACTCCACTAGCACGAATGGCATCGGCGACAGCTTCGTAGAGCCGTTCAGCTCGCTCAGGTTTCGCTGCTGTATCGAAAGACGGTCGCCGCCCCCGGCGGCAGTCTCCGAATAGCGTGAACTGAGAAACTAGCAATACCGCACCGCCGGTGTCCTGAACAGACCGGTCGAATCGCCCCTCCTCGTCATCGAACACGCGGAGGCCAATGATCTTGTTCGCCAGATAGGTAACCGCTCGCATATCATCGTCGTCCGCAATACCGAGCAACACGAGGAGGCCGGGCCCAATGGCTCCAGCCTCCCGTCCCTCCACGCATACTCGAGCCGAAACAACCCGCTGAATCACCGCTCGCATTCTTCAACTGCACCTGAACCCGCACATCGCTCCCTTAACTCTCACGTCAAGACGCTCCATCGTTCCGCCAATGCAGGCATCCGTCGATGCGAGACACAGTTACACCTCCTGGCAGCCAGCAATGCCCAATTACGCTCGATGTGCTTTCGGCGACGGTTCACGAGGCTGGCGGGACCGGTATTACGGGTTCACCCTGCGCGGCGATCTCAGCCCGTAGCTCGGCGACCGGATTCAGCCGACGGTCCAATAGGTGGCGTCCCACCACATTTCCGAGCGCCTTGAGCATCGACTGCTTGACACCAGGGTGCTCACGCTCAAGATCCAGCAATAGTCGCTTTATGCGCTGACGCTGCAAGCTCAGGTCACCGCAAGCGGGGCAACAGCAGCCAATAACGGGCAAGCCCGAAACCTGCGTGTACTCCCGGGCCTCTTCTTCACTCACGTAGACGAGAGGGCGAATCACCACGTGGCGCCGATCATCTGACACCAGCCGCGGGGGCATTGCCTTGAGCGCGCCGGCAAAAAAGAGATTCAGCAACAACGTCTCGATGAAATCGTCCGCGTGATGCCCCAAGGCAATTTTCGTCGCACCGACCGCACTCGCCACCCGGTAGAGTACGCCGCGACGCAGTCTGGCGCACAACGAGCACGGTGTGGCTTGTGCGTCCAGCTTGTCATCGATGATCTCTCCTATGGAGGTATGCTCAATCTGCAGTTCCCATCCCCGCTCCTGACACGTACGGGTGATCACGTCATGCTTATAGTCGCGGTAGCCAGAATCGACATTGACCGCGATCAGCGAGAAGTTCACCGGCGCCCGACGCCGCAAGGCGTCGAGCAACTGCATCAGCGCCCAACTATCCTTGCCGCCAGACAATCCGACCATGACACGGTCGCCCTCTTCGATCAGATCGAAGTCCACAATAGCCCGCGTGGTTTTTCGTGCCAATTTCTTTTCGAGCGCGGAGTCGTACCCCATAATCCAGTCCTATTCCAACTACCGAGCAAGTAACTGCCGAATCGTCCGATCCCACGTAAAGTCTGCCGCACGGGCCTTCGCCGAAGCCCCCATTCGTTCAGCGAGCGCAGCATCATCCATGACCTGACGAAACACTCGGGCGAGCGCATCGGGTTCGGGTTCGGTGATGAATCCATCCGTCCCAGACCGGACGAGTTCTGCTGGCCCGCCGCTATCAGAGCACGTAATAACCCCTTTCCCCGAGACAAACGCCTCCAGAGTCACGAGCCCATAGTCTTCATCCTGCGGCGGAAAGCACACGGCCCGACATCGCGCGAGATACTCTACGAGCTGCTCGTCTCCAATGCTACCCACCAAGCTGACCCGGTCAGAGAGTCCCAGCTGATCCAACTGGCGGCAAAGCTCCGCCCGCTGCTCGCCATCCCCGGCAATTACGCACCGCACACCGGCCGCCTCAGGTCGCGCCAACGCCTCGATTATCAACCGTACGCGTTTCAGCGGTGACAAACGAGACACGACAAACAGGAAATCACCATATTCGTCACATCGGTATGCACGCGGCGGGGGCGGCGGATAGAGCACATCAGCTGGGATCGCGCCCCACCGCGCTAGTCGTTGCTGAATCGTGCGCGACTGGGCAAAGACCCGTCGCACATTCCGCGTGAGAAGCCATCGATCAGCCGCGTGAATGGCCCGCCGACGGAGGCCCTCCTTCGCCCGTGCCCGACGCGATAGTGGAGCACTGAACCGTGGCCACTGGTCGTAGTACTCACGCATCCGATGATTCAGCCAACAGACATGCGAGGAATGCCGTACGGCGTAACTTGGGAACCTGAAACTGATCACGTGATCTATCGGACGTCCATCCCACGCCACCCCCACATCGGTCAGCCACGTGGCCAGATAGGCCGCCCCCTGACGCCCGAATCGATTTTGCGGCGTCAAGATCACCCGGGCCTCATGTCCGGCCTCTTGCAGCGCGGTCACGAGTCCCTTCGCAATAACGAGGTGCCCACCCGCAGCAAACGGTGGATGCGAGGTCACAACGGCTACCCGAGCCATCAATCCCTCCCCGTAGCGCCTGTCGCCATCTCACCGTGTCGATCTGACATCCCCTCGAGCTCCACACGCACCGCATCGGTGGACCGTCCGTACTGGGTTCTTACATTTTCCCTATTCACGTGCATGCCTCATCCGGTCGACACCACAGGAGGAAACCAGCATATCGCTCGTGCAACCACGCTGCATCCACTTGCTGCCGAGATCGCCACCCCCTATCGGGACAAGTCGAAACGGTGAACCTACTAAGATTACTGGCCACTGGTGCCTTGCGTCTTACTGCATTCGACCACACGCACAGGGTAGAAGCACTCCTGGCACACATACGGGACCACCCACAAATTCGTACAGTTCAGTTTCGCGCCAAGCACGAACGGACGCCCCAACAGATCGAGAGATTGTCTGTCGCAATGGACGCGGGGATCGTCGGGTTACTCCACGCCGAGGGACGTTGAGGCGACCGTCTCGAAACACTTCCGCAAACAGGCAAACGGCGGACATGATAGGTGAAGCAGACTTTCACCGTCAATTCGGCGAACTACGCGGTAGGGTGAGGTTGACATGAGCGCAGATCACGTCGTCCGTGGTAAAACCCCGCGTAAGACATCTGCCGTCAGGGTGCTCGCCTGTGCCCCACGAAGGGAGATAGATGACCCAGCGAACGACGCGAGCATTGGCCACAATTTGTATAACGCTCCTAGCGAGTTGCAATGGCTCGAATCTCGATACGCTCTTGCCAGTCTTTCGGGTAGAACTCTCGGAGTTGGCCAACGACACGGCAGAAGCGGGACGTCTCGCCTACGCCGGTCTCGATGGATGGCATTTTCTGAACACCGAATTCCAATTGCTCGCACTCGACTCCTTGTCCCCGACGAGGCCCTCTACTTCCCCGAGCGCGACGCCGATCACCGATGCTTACCAGGCTATTCTAGATTTGAAGCGCCAGTTGGACGCTCGTAACGTTGAACTCCTGCTTGTCCCGATACCGCCAAAAGCCGTCGTCTTCCCGGAGAAAATCACGTCCGCGCTCGACATCCCAATCCCGGTCCCGCGCCTCGATCCGGCTCTCGTGCAGTTTTACGACCGTCTGCGCGAAGAGCACGTAGAGGTTCTCGACCTCACCGCACTCTTTCTGCGCGAACGTTTTCATCCGGAAGGTCCGTTGTATTGTCGTACCGA
>CAZPZZ010000098.1:0-15664 GCA_964591245.1 uncultured Vicinamibacteraceae bacterium
CCAGTTCAAGTGCGAGATGATCATCTGGCTCACGGTGCAACTCCGGCGCCTGGAGTCCAAACTCCTCATAGACGCCTCGAACCTCGAGAGTACATCGTTGAAAGGTCAGCCCATCCGAGCTTCGATGGACTGACTCCCAGGGCGGCGCCAACATCTTTCCCGGCCCCACGAAGAGCCGGTTAAAATCCCACTCCAACTCTTGAAGACCGCTTGGTTCCCACCCCTCGCAGTACTCCCTCAGCAATGTGAGCCCCGGGGTCGTCTCCGATGTGACCGGAACGGGCCATGATTCAAAGAGCCGTTCGTCAACCAGCGCCAACATCCAACTCAATGTCGGTGGTTGATAGAAACTCCGGGACAGAAAGCGATACGCCAGGCCATACCCGCGCTGCTGTTCCGGCCACCCCTCCGGCGGCGGGCACGCCCCCTCGGAGGTCATCAAATCCCAACCCTGACGCGCGTCGCATAAAACAGAAAACGGCCACACACCTCAGACAACACCACAACTGCGCACGCCCCCCATGTCAATCGCTGCGTCAATCGCACATCACCGGAACGCCGACTGGACACCACCGCGATACTCAGCGTGGCAACCCCTACGACTAGCAGGCCAAGACGCCACGACAGCACGCCACCGTAATCACTCATTAGCCGTTGAACACTTGCGAGCGCTGCCGGTGAGCCGTTCATATCGAGAGAAATCACCAACAGCGGCATGATAAGTAGTTCGCTCAGCAAAGCCAGCACCCCCACCCACCTCACCTTCTGAAGGCCAGGAGCCGATATCCCCACACCCAGCACTCCCAGGCGAACCGTCGTCGCCAGAAACGCGGCTGGAGTCGCAGCGGTGTCCCAGACCGGTTGTGACGGCAAGCGATAGATTGCAATCTGACAATAAAGAAACGCAACCCCCGCACATACGGTCGCACCCACTATCCACCGGGACCAGGATGCGGGACGGCCACCGGAAGAAGCCATGAAGACCAACAGGGTCAAACCCGCGGCGAAGAGCCCGCCACACACGATCTCTCGACTCAGCCAGGAAGAGGCGATGTTCGCAACAGCCCGTAGCGCTTGAAGCGGGTCCGATAAATGAAAGAGCGCGGCGATGAGTCCCAGGCAGAAGATCAACAAGACACTCAGTAATGGACGGAACTCCAGCGATCCACCCGCCGCCCTCGAGGGGCCACTCGGCATCCGTCGGAGCACCACGAGTGTCAAAAAGGCTCCAACCGACGCCTGTGTTGCGACCGTAAAGATCACGAGCGCCCAGTCGCGTGGATCCATCGCAGGTGGTCGGCTCTCTAGGACTGAACGAGCTTGAGCGGGATGAAGCGAACCGCAGGCCGGGTAATCTCGGCGTCCGGCAAGGGCCCAAATTGGTCCGTCGCGCCAGAGCGCGCGGCCACCTCTTCGAGGGTTCCCCACTGCAACGCCTTGGTGGGACAGGCCTCCGCGCATGCGGGGCCGCCGATGCCAGCGTCGATACGATGCGAGCAGAAGTTACACTTCTCCATCTTCCCGGTCTCATCGCTGAACTGCGGCGCATCATAGGGACACGCCCACGCACAGAGCCGGGCCCCGATACATTTGCTCTGATCGACGATCACGATGCCATCAGGACGTTTCTCGATCGCCCCCGAAGGGCAGGCATCAGCACAAACGGGTACTTCGCAGTGATTACACGACATGGAGACGTGGTACATGAAGGGCCCGCCGTCATCCCCTTCTACCGTACGCACCTTTCGCCACCGGGGTCCCATCTCCACCCCGTTCTCCACTTTGCACGCAATCTCACATGTCCGACATCCGGTACACCGGTTCACGTCAACGAAAAAGGCCATCTGTGTCATGTCACGTCCCCTCGCGCCACCTCCACCATCGATGAATTCAGTGTATGGCCCAGTGAGATCGGCTCATATTTATCCGGACTCAGGATACTTGCCGTCTGCGTCTCATCAACCCCACCCCATCCGGTCGTCACACTCACGACACCGGGCATGATGCCACGGGTCACATCCGCGGTGGCATCGATGAGACCGCGATCGTTGAAGACCTTGATCCGGGCGCCATGATCAACGCCTCGCGACAGGGCGTCATCCGGATGAATCTGTAGCACCTGCCCCTTCCAGATCTCGGTCAGTAAATCATGATGGTGAAAGCTCGAGTTTACGTGGTTGTGATTCTTCCGGTTAATCAACTGCAGGGGATACCGCTCGGCCAAGCCCTCGTCGACCCACGGCGCCTCCACGGGGTGCAAGTACTCGAGCAGGGGAGCAAACCCTCGCTCCTGTAAATACAGCGAAAACAACTCAATCCGCCCTGAGGGGGTCCGAAATGTCTTGTCAGCAAACGGAATCCAGGGATCCGGCATCGGATTGACAGGCCCTTCCTCAAGTTCTTCCAGGCTCACCCCTGTCGGCTCCAGAACCCGCCGAAAGAGATCGTCATCAGACCGATCGAAATCCTCGCCAAAGTCGAGACGCTTGGCAAGCTCCGTCATGATCCAGCGATCAGATCGAGCCTCGAAGAGTGGCTCTATCGCCTGATTCATGAGTTGGATGTACCGGCTCCGACTCCCGGCCAACAAATTTCGCGTTTCGAAGATTGTGGTCACGGGGAGCACGATGTCCGCGTAACGGGCGGTCGTCGTCATGAAGATGTCCTGCACGACCATCAACTCGACGTTCTTCAATCCCTCGATGATTTTCTTCGTGTTCGGATATTGCGTGAGCAACCCCGTTCCCGCCACATGAATCGCCTTGACCGGATGTGGTTCCTGCTCGACGAGATATTCCCCCAACTTGGTGCAGGGAATTCCCTCGATCGGCGGATTCCGCTGGGTGGGTACCGGGTAATCAATCGTCCCTCCCTGGCCGAGATAGCCTCCCGTATCATTCACGCCGCCACCAAGCACCCCGACATTCCCCGTAAGTGCGGCAAGGTATAGCTGACCGATCACGGTGAGCGTCCCGTGATCAGTGCGCTGCGCTCCCGCCATGTTCTGGATAACGGCGGCTGGCCGTGCCGCCGCAAACTCCCGTGCCACATCAACGACCGCCTTGGGCGGTGCACCTGTGAGGCGCGCCACAACCTCCGGCGTATACCTCGCCGCAATGGCTCTCAGCCACTCGAATACCGGTTGGTAGCGAACGCCGGCGATCTCGTAACTCCCCCGCAGCGCCGCACGCACATCTGGAGCGTCAGCAGGAACCGGACGCGCCGTCAGCTCATCCCAGACCAAGAACCGTCCCGGCCCTTCCTGTCCACGGGTGAACAGCTGGAGCTCTCGTAAATCAACCGGCAGCGTCTCACCACCCTCGGGCCACTCTCGAGACACCGCATCGAGATCGATCCCGCCCTTTCCGTAGCAGACGAGAAACGGCGCATTGGTGATCGTGCGCACGTACTCATCATCAAAGAGCTCCTCCTCAAGCAGTACCCGAACCAGTCCCAACGCAAACGCCGCATCAGTCCCGGGACGAATCTGGATCCATCGATCGGAAAGCGCCGCCGTCTCACTGAGTCGGGGATCGATGGTCACCAACCGCGCCCCATGATCCTCTCGAGCCTGAAAGAGGTTCTTCATGTAGCCTTGATTCGAAACCGCCGGATTGTTTCCCCACGCCAGGAAATAACGGCTGTGTACCCACTCATCCCGAAACTCTGATCGCCCTCCGCCAAAGGTTGCGGCGAATCCCTCGCTTACCGACGCGCAGCAGAGTTGCGAGATGATCGGCGTCGCCCCCCCAAAACGGTTCCAGAAACCCGAGTAGAGTCCACGGATTCCGGTCGACAAACTCGACCAGTTGCCGGTCGCCCCGAACGCAATGAACGCCTGATTCCCATGCTCTGCGCGAATGTCTCGATACCGGTCAGCAATGGTGTCAAGCGCCTCGTCCCAGCTGATCCGTTCCCAGCGATCCTCACCGCGCTGTCCCACTCGACGCATCGGGTACTTGAGTCGATGAGGGCTGTACAGCTGCCGGATGCGGGAAATCCCGCGAGCACAGGCAAGTACGTTGAAATCCGGGTCACCGGTGACCTTCACCAGCTGTCCATCTTTTACATGGGCCAACAGGGCACAATGCAAGCATTCCGGTGTGTTCGCGGTCCGGATGACGTGGGTGCCTGCAGCAACAGCGCTCTTCGACACGACATGCGGGGATGTGCGATTCAGCAGCAACCCGCCACCACCAAGTGCGGTCATACCACCGAGCATCGCGCTCCACTTCAGAAAACTCCGTCGCGAGGGTGCCATGCCTCCGGCTTCGGGATCATCGTGCGTCGACGCCATCACATCCCCTTTCCAACCCTACAGTTCCTATCCGAGAGAAAATATCACTCATCGACGATTGCCGGACTCATCACCAGTACTCAGCACACGCGTTGGTCCATGATTTCTCGAAACAAACGGATATGGTGTGGCGTGCTCCCGCAGCACCCCCCGACAATCCGCGCGCCGGCCGTCAGCAGCGCCGGAAGCTCTGCCGCCATCTCCTGCGGACTTTGCTTGTAGACAACCTTCATGTTCTCGAGCACGGGCTGACCGGCATTGGGCTGCGCCATCGTCGGAAGATCACACACGTCACGATACACCGACACCGCGCGTGCCGCCCATCCCACATCTACCCCGCTCCCGCAATTGAGCGCGACGATATCAATCCCCGTATCTCTCATGAACTCAGCCGCGCGCTCGGGGCCAACCCCCATCATTGTCCGGAGCTTCGAGCCATCGCGAGTCACGTCATAGGCCATCGAACCAATCACACATGCCGCCCCCGCCTTTCTGGCGGCCTCCACCCCCAGCGTCAACTCTTCGAGTGCTGTCTGCGTTTCTATGATGATTGCATCCGCTCCGGCAGAAACAAGCGCCATGGCCTGCTCCGTGAACGCCTCCCGCACGCGCTGTGGTGAGATATCGCCATGTGGTTCCATCAACCCACCAAAGGGTCCGATGTCACCGATCACAAATCCGGGGCGCCCCCCGAATGCCTGGCGCGCCAATTCGACACCTGCGGCATTGATCGCCGCCACGTCGCCAGCATGGTCGTGCCGTTCAAGCATGATGCGAGACCCACCAAACGTGTTCGTCAACAGGCAGTCAGAGCCTGCATCCACGTACGCCCGCTGGACCGTCAACAGTCGGTCGGCATGGGTCAAATTCCACGCCTCGCCACACCCACCCGGCTCGAGTCCCAGCTGCTGAAGCTGCGTGCCCATGGCCCCATCGCACAACAACACCCGCGTTCGAATCTCTTCCAGCAGATTCAGACTCATACGTGTCACTCCAGCCCGTCTGGCATCGGGGAGAACAGACATCCGTCCACGAACAACTCGAAGAAGTCGGCTGTGGTCTCTAACTCCACGTGCTCAATCGCCCCGAGCCACCCATCGACAGAGTCGCGCACATCTTGCACCATCAGCAGCTCGCGTGCGCCCTGTAACGCTGCGTTGCCCACCTTCACGACCCGCTCCCCGGGCACCGGCGCCAGGAACCCGATCGCCGTCGCGTTCGACACGTCGATATGCTCCGCAAAGCCACCCGCAAGATACACGGTGTCGATCGCACCAGGTGCAAGACCCAATTCTCGCAGCACGATACGCTGACCACAGGCATTGGCGGCCTTCGCCTGCGCGAGATTACTCAGGTCGGCTCGTGATAACGAGATGTCGTGCTTCGGTACGATATCCACCGTTTTCGCCCGGCGCTGGAGAACACCTTTCGGCGTCATCCGATCCAGCCGCCGGAGTTCAGCCAAGACGTCGATAAGGCCGGAGCCGCACAGTCCCCTGGGCGGCGAACCTCCGATCACGTCGAAATCAACCCCACCCTCCGTCAACCGGACTGCCTCAATAGCCCCATCGACGGCAGTCATCCCATAGTGGACCCCTCCACCCTCAAAGGCGGGCCCCGCTGGGCAAGAAGCCGCAACGATACGCCCTTCATGCCGGGCAACCACCTCGGTATTTGTCCCGATATCAACCAGCATGAAGCTCTCCTCGCCAGCGAGCGCGTCGATCGCGATCAACGCCGCCACGGTATCGGCCCCGACGTGGCTCGCGACAAGCGGTGCCCCGTAAACGGTTGCCCGAGGATGCGCCCAGAGCCCCAACGTTCGCGCCTCGCTTTCAAGCCGTGTGTTCGCCCGTGTCCCGGCCAGGAACTCCAGCTCGATCACAGATTTGTACGGCCGCTGGCCAATCGACTGAACTTCGAGATCAAAGAACAGATCCCGCATGGTCGAATTCCCAACCACGACGACTTCATAGATTGCGTGCCGCGAAAAATCGAGCCGGCGACACATCTCCCGCAGTTCGTGATTAAGCGCACTAATGATGGCCTTGTGCAACTCTCCTCGATAGCGGCCGGCATCATAGGAAATGCGGTGCATCACGTCGCTTCCGCCAAAGCGCTGCGGATTCTCAAACGACGCCACGTAGAGACACGCTCCGGTTTCCAGATCAATCAACTCGGCTACGACCGTCGTCGTGCCAACATCGACCACCACCCCGTAGATGCGGCCGCGATAGGCATCCACGACACGTTCGCCCCGACACACGCGGTCGCCTACACGACTCACCGCCGGATCGAGCCCAATCTGTTTTTCAGCGGTTGCTGTCAGGATCTTTGGCCGGCTCTGCAACAGGGCGAACTCCACATCACCATCGGCACTCCCGATGGTCGCCTGGCATGCAAGGCGGAACCCTTCTCCGAGAAACTTCTCCGCCTCCGTCTGCGGCCTCAATTGATCGTGACCGGCGAGAACCTCCACCACGCACTCGTGGCACGTCCCAACACGACCACAAGACGTGGGAACGCGCAGTTGGAACTCGTCCGCGTAATCGAAGAGGGTCTTTCCGGATTGCAACGGGCGACGGCTATCGTCGTGGACGATTTGTGCCATGGTGAACGGTAATGCGAACTACGTGGTCTCCCACGCACTCCGAAAATCCAGCTCGTCCTCAGCAACGCAGAGATAGGATTGTTTGGCAATGGTCGGCGGACGTTGATTTCGGCAGCCGAACTTGGCAGCACAATGGTCCCAACGATTCTTGTAGGGACACCGGTGGCTCGACACCTCATCCGCGTGCTGCATGATCTCCGTAAAGATCTCGGTGATGCGACCCAGGCGTTCCTCGTACTCGCGTCTGTCGATACGCTGTTCCGAAGTACTCACCACTACCTCTCAGTCGAAACCTCTGCCACGAGGCGCTTCGCCAGCGAGACGCATTCCATCGCGTCCTTACCGTAGCCATCCGCACCCATCTCATCAGCAAATGCCTGACTCACGGGCGCGCCCCCCACCATAATCCTGACGTCGTCCCGAACCCCTTCATCAATAAAACTCTCGATGGTGAGCGCCATGTTCGGCATCGTCGTCGTGAGTAGCGCTGACATTCCCACCACCTGCGCGTCATGCTCATCGACCGCATCCAAAAACTCGTCTGCCGACGTATCGACACCAAGATCGACAACCTCGAACCCAGCTCCCCGCAGCATCATGATGCAGAGGTTCTTCCCGATGTCATGTAGATCACCCTTGACCGTGCCCATCACAACTTTACCAGCGGGCTCGATGCCAGACGCTGACAAAATGGGCTCGATATGCGCCATCCCGGCCTTCATCGCCCGGGCGCAGGAGAGCACCTCTGGGACGTAGATGAAATTCTCGCGAAATTTGATGCCAACAATTCGCATGGCCGCGATCAACCCATCGTCCATGACCTCGAGCGCGGAGACACCATCGGCCAGCGCCTGCGCCGTCAACTCATCGACGACCGTATGCTCCCCCTCGAGTAATGCCGCACCAATCGCCTGCATCTTGGCACTGATACGTCCATAGGTCTCGAGGAGGCCGGTTCTCTCATCCAGTTGCTCGATGTAGTCCTCGATCTCTCGACGGATACACTCGTTCGTGATGTCGCTGATCACCGCCATGTTCGTCCTACTGCTGTTCGCGTCATCCCTGTGGCGCGAGTGGCTCTCGGCTCCAGTCTTGCACAGCCCGCGGGATTTCCTTGAGATTCTCGATCGACGTCTGCAACGGAATGGCGCATTCCGGGCCAACGAGCGGAACCCCGGCGGTCAAATTCGCGTACACCTCCGCTCGGACAGCCTCGGGCCCCTTTGCGAAGAGCGTCTCCGGATTATTGATGTTTCCGACCAGCGCAATGCGATCCTTCACAATGGCCATGGCTTCTGCAGGCGAATTCTTGGAGTCGTAATGAAACGCCGCCAGACCCGTCTGGGCAATGTAATCCATCCGATCAAGCGTGCGGCCGCAGATGTGTAAAATCAGGGGCACGGGCAGGCGTTCGACCATCTCGGTGTGCAGTTCACTGAGAAAGCGCGCGTAATACTCGCCGCTGACGAGATCGCCAGTCGCGTGATCGGGTAGCGTCAACGCATCGGCCCCAGCCTCAATCTGGGCCATCCCAAAATCAACCGTCGCTTGCTTCATGCGATCGAGGCAACGCTTCGTCTTCTCCGGATCATCCAAGGACATGAGCAAGAAGGGTTCGACGCCGAAACAGTGATACCCCAAAGTCCAGGGCCCCATCGTCTTTCCGATGATCGCGACCTCATCCCCATATTCCTTCTTGAGTAGGGCAATGGCGTCAACCACGCACTTCGTATCCTGGTGGGTAAGAAAGTCCGCAGGAATCACGACATCCTCCGGCTCGGCCCAGATGGGCTCGCGCATGCGCACGGTCGGCCAGTTGTCTTTCTGCTCCCACTGCATCTTGCAGCCCAGAGCTGACGACTCCTGAATGATCGAGAACACGGGCATGATGGAATCGAACCCTAACTCTGTATATCCCGTCGCAGCCAACCGGGCCATGAGCTCTGGCTCGCGATTCGCCTCGGGAAAGTACGCATCCACCAAATCCATCAACTCGACGGTCGCCACCGACGTCGGGTTACACACCGGCGTACGATCCACCGGGTCACCACGCAGCGCCGCCAGGACCCGTTCTCGTCCGGTCATTGTCGCGCCCCCACTACGGTTGTTGCGCGCTCGGCGCAAGGAGCTGCCCACGCGACGCGGACAGCTGCTGTTCACGATCGGCGCCTCTCACATTGAGAGCGCGCCCGAGCAACAGACCAACAAGCTCATCATGTGATTGCCCACACGAAAACGCCATACGTCCCCTATCGAGATCGGTGGCAACCATCTCACCCAGCTTGAGCAGACCCGCCGCGACAGCGCGTCGCCGCAGGACCAATTTCTCACCCTCGCCATCACCAGTAAGCACGTAACCACCAGCACCAAGGCTGGAGAGAACGAGGTCGCCGTTCGATTTCTTGTCGAAGATTTTTAGCGGCTTCGGCTCGGCCGTATCCTCTGGGCCAATCTTGCACGCCTCCAGAAACAACCGGCGGCAAGCACGCTCATGCGCCCCGCCGCAGGAAAAATAGACCCCCCGCACATCCGCCGCAACGCCGCCCAGTTCCCTCATACGTTGCACCACGGTCGAGACGCGCTGCGCTGCGCCCTCCCGTTGATTGTAGGTGTGCACGAGAAATACCGGTTGGCCACCAGAGTCGTGGCGGTAAAGAGCAATTGAGATGTCCTCGAAATGTGGATCCATCGAGACCAGCTCGACCCGACGTCCGAGCTCACGCGTAAGCCCCATAGCGGCATCAAGTGTACCGTGTCAGGCCACCGTCGCAACAGATATGACCGAGAACATCACGGCCAACATCCACGTAACACTCACACACAAACACTCGCGAGAAGCAACGCTATAATCGCAATATCCTCTGACGCACAGGCCCGCAGATGCCATCGAGAAGAGTTCCAATTACCGTAACGGCCCTCGTCATCTCGCTGAGTGCTCTACCGGCCCGGACGCCGGCGCAAACCAGCGACGACAGCATCGAGTGGCGCTACGTGGGCGCCGATCAGGCCAATACCCGGCACTCGTCAGCAGACCAGATCACACCGGACAACGTTGCCGAACTCGAACCGGTGTGGACCTGGCGACCCGAGGACCGGAGACGCCCAGAATACGGAACCGTGCCAGGCAGTTTCACCAGCACGCCGATCATGATTGATGGCACCATCTATGTCAGCACCAACTACAACCGCGTGGCCGCGCTTGACGCCGAGACCGGCGCGGTTCGCTGGGTCTTCGATCCCCGGGCCTACGAGGACGGGATGCCAGCGCTTGGCGGCGGCTTCAGGCACCGCGGTGTCGCCACCTGGCAGGACGGGGATGAACTCCGCATTTTCCTGGCGAGTCGGTACCGTCTCTTCTGCCTCGATGCCGCGTCCGGCAATATCGTCGAATCCTTCGGGGACGCGGGTATTGTGGACCTCAGCCAGGACCTCCTTTGGCCAATTAACCGAAGTCACTTCGAATTTAATGCGGCCCCCGTCGTGTACAAGGACCTTGTCATTGTAGGAAGCGCAGTCGGCGATCGGGTGATCTACCGCAGGACTCCTCCCGGCGACGTCCGGGCGTATGACGCGCGAACCGGTGCGCTTGTCTGGAGCTTCCATACGATTCCCCAGGAAGGCGAATTCGGGAGCCAGTCATGGGAGAACGAAGCCTGGAGACACACGGGCGCCACGAACGTCTGGGCCGGCGTGACTGTCGACGAGGCGCAGGAACTGGTGTTTCTACCGGTCGGGAACCCGACCAATGTCTACTACGGCGGCCAGCGACTCGGGGATAACCTCTTCGCGGAAAGTCTCGTCGCACTCAACGCGAATACCGGCGAGCGCACCTGGCATTTTCAGATCGTCCATCACGGTCTCTGGGATTACGACCTTCCTACTCAGCCAATGCTCATGTCCTTGCAGGTCGAAGGCAGGTCGATAGACGCGGTCACACAACTTACGAAGCAAGGGTTGGTCTTCGTCTTCGACCGTCGCACTGGCGAACCGGTTTGGCCGATTGAAGAACGCCCCGTCCCACAGAGCCAGGTACCCGGCGAACGCACCTCGCCGACACAGCCTTTCCCGACACGCCCCCCGGCGCTCCTCGCGTCCACAGGCATGTCTCTTGATGATGCCTTTGATCTGACCCCGACCCTTCAAGCGACTGCCCGGGAAACCATGCAGCAGTTCCGTCTCGGCCCGCTCTATACTCCGCCCAGCCTGGACGGAACTCTTGTGCGGCCTGGCGGCGCCGGGGCAGCCAATTGGGGTGGTGGCGCCTACGACCCGGACACCGGGGTTCTCTATGTCAAGGTCTCGAACCTTGCCGCCGTGATGCAACTTGAACCATTCGCCCCAGAGACAACCCAGAATCCATTCGCAGACACGACGGACCCGGACTACGTTGCATACGACACGAGATCGGGCACACGGCCAACCTTCGAAGGCAGCCTCCCACTCAATGGACCGCCCTATGCCTATCTCGTGGCGGTCGACATGAACATGGGAGAGATTGCCTGGCGCGTTCCCTTTGGCCGCGGTAGCGACCGCATCCGAAATCACCCGGCGTTGGCGAACGTAGAGTTACCCGAGCGACTAGGAACCCCGGGCGCACCTGGCGCAATCGTGACCAGCGGCGGCTTGGTCTTCGCCGGCGGCGGGGACGACGCACTCTACGCCTTCAACAAGGAAACCGGACTGGAACTCTGGGCAGGTTCCTTGACCGAGCGCTCAACGGCAACTCCAATGACATACCAAACCGCAGACGGGCGCCAATTCGTCTTGATCGCCACCGGTGCCGGGACGAATCAAGAACTCGTCGCATTTGCGCTCCCTGACTAATGAGGTGCTCCTGATGCCAGACCGGTCTTCACTTCGCCTTACCGTGTTCGCCGTCACGGGCTTCATCGCCTTGTCCGCATCCCAGAGCATGGGACAACCGAACCGGACCTCAAACTTCGTCCCCGTCTCCGACGCAATGCTCCAGAACCCCGCACCTGAGGATTGGTTAATGTGGCGCCGGACCCTCGACGGTTGGGGCTACAGCCCGCTCGACCAGATCACGCGCGACAACGTCGGCGAACTCCGCATGACGTGGACCCGCGCGATGCACTCGGGCAACCAGGAAGGCACGCCTCTTGCGTATCGTGGCGTGCTCTACATGCCTAATCCAGGCGACATCATCCAGGCGATCGATGCCAGCACCGGCGATCTCATCTGGGAGCATCGCCGAGACCTGCCAGAAGATCTCGCCGAGTTCATGGGCGGCCTGGTTACAACCAAGCGCACGATCGCACTCCATGGAGATCTGATCTTGGACACGACGGGCGATGATTACCTGCAAGCGCTCGACGCCACGACAGGAGAACTCGTATGGGAAACACTCGTCGTTGACTACCAAGTGAATCCAGCCCTGCAGACCGCGGGCCCCATTGTCGCCGACGGCCGTGTCATCTCGGGCCGAAGCTGCCGCGGACGGGCCACACCCGACGCCTGTGTGATCACCGCCCATGACGCCACGACCGGCGAGGAACTGTGGCGCCGACGCACTATCCCGGGTCCAGGAGAGCCGGGGGATGAAAGCTGGGGAGGCGTTCCCTTCGAGGACCGAAAACACGTCGGGACCTGGATGGTGCCGAGCTACGATCCCTCGCTACAACTCATCTATATCGGAACGTCAGTCACCTCACCCGCCCCGAAATTCATGCTCGGCGGCGCCGAATACCAACACCTGTATCACAACTCGACGCTAGCTCTTGACGTGGAGACGGGGGAGATTCGCTGGTACTACCAACACCTGAACGATCATTGGGACCTCGACCATCCCTATGAACGTCTCTTAGTCGACACGACCGTATCTCCAGACCCCTCGACCGTGACCTGGATCAATCCTCGACTGCAACCCGGAGCACGGCGTAACGTCGTCACCGGGATCCCGGGAAAGACGGGAGTGGTCTACACGCTCGACCGTGAGACCGGCGAGTTCCTCTGGGCCACTCCGACCGTCGCACAGAATGTCATCAATCATATCGATGGCGCCACGGGCCAAGTCACTGAGAACGCCGAGGTCGTCTTCTCAGCGCTGGGACAAGAAATGCTCGCGTGCCCGAGTTGGGCTGGCGGAAAAGACTGGGAAGCCGGTGCGTATAGCCCATTGACTGGGGTCATGTACTACCCCCTCCGCAACGCATGCCAGCGACTACTCTCTACAACTGACGGCGGCAACACGACCTATGCACTCGCAGCCCGTCACATCCTCACACCCGGCACTGATCAACTGGGAACAATCCGTGCGATTTCAGTGGAGACCGGACAGACGCGGTGGCTCTACGAACAACGTGCCGCCACCATGTCCCTGGTCGCCACTGGCGGTGGCCTTCTCTTTGGTGGGGATACGAACGGACGCTTTCGTGCCTTTGACCAGGACACCGGAGAGGTGCTCTGGGAGGTCAATCTGGGCTCGCCGGTGACGGGTTATCCCATCACCTTTGCCGTAAACGGCCAGCAATTCGTAGCCGTGAGCACCGGCACAGCCGCCAATGCGTCTATCAATCTCAGGATGACACCTGAACTACGGCCCAGCCAGGCAAATAACCTTTTCGTCTTCGGGCTTCCGGCCTCCAGTTGAACCACGACGCACGCCTACACGCTGCCGTCACGTCTGGGCATGCACCCGTCATTCCGGCAACGTAAAGACGACGATCGCATGCCCTCCCACGGCAGGGCGGTGCTTCTCCGGCGTCAATTGCCCTGAAATACCGCTCCACAGGGATGGATCGGTCCCGACCGGAACGGCGAGATACTGTTGACCATCGACCGCATAGGTGATCGGAAAACCAGAGACAGAACTCGACATTCGCGTTTGGAACAGGATCTCCCCCGATCGTGCATCATGGATATACAGGAACCGGTCCCAGTCCCCCGCAACCACTAACCCTCCGCCTGTTGTCAGCACAGCACTATCAATGGCCGTGCGGGTCTGATGCCGCCACCGGACGACACCGTCTACTCCGATCGCTACCAGTTCTCCGACACCATCCGGCCGATCCGGATGAAGCATATGTGTCCGACGCGAGAGCCCCACGCCGCCACCACCCTCAACAAGCTCTGGACCTGCACCGAACGTCGTTCGCTCGCAACTCACGAGTAACGGCACGTAAAACACCTCGGTCTCCGGGTGATAGGCCATCGCCCTCCAACTCTTAAAACCGGCGACACTCGGACAAAACGTGAGTTCGACCCCTTCGCTCGGGATCATTCCAGGCCGATAGGTAATCGCGCCGGTCTCTCCAGTCACGTCGAGAATCGTCTGATAACCCAGATCATGTGCCGCTCGGAATTGCCCGGTCACGCGGTCAAGTTCCCAGAGAATACCCAGCTTCCCCATCTTGAACAGTGACCGTTTGCCTCCATAGTCCACGAGCAAATTCTCGAACGTTTCATCCATGTCATGAGTCTCTCCGGGCAGCAACTGGTTGTACCAGACGATCTCACCACTGCTCGGATCAAGCGCCAGTACGCTGTTGGTATACAGAGCATCACCCGAATGTCCTCGCTGAAACCGAGCCCATGGCTTCGCCTGAGCTGTCGCCCAGTAGATCAGATTCGTCGCCGGATCGAAACTCCCCGCCGTCCAGCTATCCCCGCCAATGCGAAACATCAATGGCGTATCCCCCCAGGTGTCTCCACCCGGCTCGCCGGGACGGGCCACGGTCGATGTACGCCATACGGCTTCACCCGTCTGTGCATTGTGTGCCGAGATAAAGCAGGGCAACTCCTTTGCCTCGTGATAGCGATCGCAGCCATTCGTACTCGCCACGATCTTCCCCCCAACCACGATGGGCCCGGCCGAGTAACGAAACCCTTGTCGATAGTCCGCACCGGCCACCTGCCACACCGGTTCGCCGGTCCGTGCGTCCAAGGCAACCAAATACGCATCGATTGTCGTCAGGTAGAGCTTGTCGTCATAGATCGCAAGATTCCGGCTGGTCACGATACCCCCGAGGTCATCAGTGGCATGCTCGTGTCGGTACTGCCAGAGCAACTCACCAGTCGCGGCATCGAGCGCCTCCACAACGCCAAATGGACTCGCGACGTACATCACCCCGTCATAAACAAGCGGATTCGGCTCCGGCCGTCCTTCGGAGCTGATCGCCCACGACCAGGCCAACTGCAATCGCTCGACGTTCTCCGTGGTGATCTGGTCCAGCGGGCTGTAACCCCAACCATCGAGCGTTCGGCGCCAATTGATCCAATCGTCGGGATCCGGATCGAGCAAGACTGAATCCGTCACCGGCACAAATTCTGGCGCTTGCCCACGCGCGACAGAAGATCCGGTCACGACGGTCAGTCCAACCAATGCCCACACTGTCAACCACTGAACCGGTTGCATCGTCTCGTCTCCTACGCTTTGACGTATCTCGAACGACATGCGGCGACGAACGTGCTCCTGCACGCCCCGCCCCCGTGGAACCCTCGCTGAACAGACTGATTATTCGCTCATATAATCATCTATCACTGACTCGATCCGTGAAGAAATCACACTATGCCTGATCGAATTGCATACGCCTTTCCGTCTCGACTGACGGCAACGATCCTCGTCGTAAGCACGCTGTGCCTGTCAGTGGACACCGCCAGCGCCCAGCCCCTGGTGGAAGACGACTTCGTAATCGTCACCGACACGATGCTCCAAGACCCCGCACCCTCCGACTGGCTCATGTGGCGCCGAACGCTCGATGGTTGGGGTTACAGCCCGCTGGACCAGATCACCACGG
>CAZPZZ010000099.1:0-15612 GCA_964591245.1 uncultured Vicinamibacteraceae bacterium
ATCTCGATGCGTACGTCGTCAGGTCCCACGACGAACGAAATCCGCATCTCCTGGCCGAGTGGATTCGTGAAATCGCGCGGTTCCAGCTGGAACTCCACGCCTTTTCCCTTGATTTCGTCTGCGGCGGCGTCAAGGTCAGGGAACCCCCAGCCGAGATGATCGAGTGCACGTCCCTGCGTGGCCGCAAGCGTGCCTTCGCGCAACTGTGAGACGAGGAGCCACACGCCGCCATAGCGCAGTCCGTCAATGCGATCTTTCAGGCTGTCGGTCTCACCGCCAAAAATATTCTGGTACCACGCAAGCGTGCTGTCGGGATCGGGCGAACTGAGATGGATGTGGTGGAACCCCGGCCATTCGTGGTCTTCGACGGCTTCAATGCGGGTGCCCCAGGGGTCGGTCAGAAAGGAAAGCTTGAACAAGCCGGGAATGTCACGAATCGGCTCGTCCCGGTTCTCGATATCCAGTCCAGCCGCTTGCCAGCCAGCCATCTTGGCTTCGAGATCTTCGAAGGAAAATCCGATGTGATTGACACCAGAACCGACGCTGGTGCCCGTCGAATCACGTTCGAACCAGATGAATTGGGTGGATCCGACCGCACAGGCACCCTCGCGTCCGAAGTCCTCGCAGCCCATATGCTCGATGTACCAGGCGGCTGCGGCTTTTGCGTCAGGGGCAACAAGGTGCACGTGATGGTAATCGGCGGCGGCGGCGGCCTGTGGCAATCCGATGGTGGCCCCAAGGGCGGCCAGAGCAAATACGAACGAGAGGGGACGCTTGGTCATGGTGATCCTCAATGAATTGACAGGGTTTCGATGTGACGGAGTTTCTCCGTACCTGTGTGCGAGTGGTCCGTACGCAGCCAGTAGGCCCAGGCCCTTCACTCCGGTAGGCCGAGTGCTGGCATTTGCTGGCAGCCGCCAGGTGGGGGCGCCAGGGCATCCTCGAAGGATCCGAGTTCCAGCGACTCGAGTGTCAGAGACATCTCGTCGTCGGTACCGTTCATATTGATGCGGACAACACCGCCGTCCGGGAGGTCGGCCGCCTCCCATAATTGCTGATATTGGGACACGCTTCCGGCGTTTATTCCGGCCAAGGGCATGGCGTCCAGTGCGTCTCCCATTCGGGTAAATAGATCGAAGAGTCCCGTGTCGAGTTCGGGCGCGATCCACACCGTGCCGTCTTCGCCTGGTTCACCGGAACTCACATGGATTGCCCGTGCCGTCCATGGACCAATAGTGGTGGTCTCTTCAGTGACCTCAAAGGTGACGTCACCGGGGGCAAATTCTGGGATGTTTCCAGCACCAGACGATTGCTGCATTTGCTGCATCATCTGGAAGGCCTGTTCACCGATCTCCATACATTGTCCTCCTCCCTGGATCATGCGGAAGAGGGGCGGAGGACCGGCGACCCAGACTATCGAGATGGTTTGCGGCTGGGAAAGGTCGATGCGTATCCCGTCGTCGGTCGCCGTAAAGTTCATCGACATACCAGACTGCCTGGCCGTGTTGATGACCACCGTTCCCGTGACGTCCTGGGCGTAGGCCGCGGAGGTCAGGACGGTGAGGGTTACGACGACGGCCCCGAGAAGCCAGCAGTGGTCCCGCAGGGGGCGTATTCGATGCATCGCGTTGCTCCTTTCCCGTCAAGCCTTACTTCTTTTTTCCGACGAGGACGAACACCATCAAGATATGGAGGGTGAATGCGACGATACCGGTCAAGAGGAACAAGACTATCGGATTCATGGATGTGACACTCCTTGAGCGAAATCGGGTCAACCCCGAGCGCGCTCATTTTATACCTCGTCTGGCGGTCACCGACAGGAGAGGCGCGTGTTCATGAGAGTTTCGGCGTCCTCGATAATGCGGTCCACGAGTTCTTGGCAGCTCGGGATATCGTGAATCAAACCTGCGACCATACCTGCGGACCAGACGCCTCCATCGAGTGTGCCATCGTGCAGGGCGCGTCGCCCACGCTCTCCGGAGACCAGATGCTTGATGTCATCAATTGTGGCATCACCGCGCGCCTCGATGTCTCGGACTTCATCGGAGACCTGGTTCCGGAACACGCGAGCCGTGTTCCGGAGTGTCCGGAAGATAAGTGCCGTATCACGTTCGGTGGCTTCGACGAGACGTTGCTTGATGTTGTCGTGCACAGGGGCTTCCTTCGTAGCCAGGAACCGTGTCCCCATGTTCATGCCATCGGCTCCGAGAGCGAGCGCGGCTACGAGGCCGCGTCCGTCGCCAAAGCCACCTGACGCAATCATCGGAATGTTGATCCGGTCGGCCGTGCAGGGGATCAAGATCAAGCCGGGAATGTCGTCTTCTCCTGGATGTCCGGCGCATTCGAATCCATCAATGCTGACCGCATCGCAGCCGATCGTCTCGGCTTTGACGGCGTGCCGAACCGAGGTGCACTTGTGAATGATCTTGATGCCGGCTGCATGAAAGCCGGGTACGAAACGCTGCGGATTGTTTCCGGCCGTTTCGATAATCTTAATGTCCGCTTCGATGATGGCCTGCGCGTATTCCTCGTAGGGTATGGGTTTGAGCGTCGGAAGAATCGTCAGGTTCACCCCGAACGGTTGATCCGTCATCTCGCGCGTCCGCGCAATCTCAGTGGTCAGGGCATCGGGGGTTGGCTGGGTGAGCGCTGTCAGGAATCCGAGCGCTCCCGTGTTGGCGACAGCAGACACTAATTCTGCAGTGCCGACGTGTTGCATACCACCCTGCACGATCGGGTGTCGTACGCCGAAGGTTTCCGTGAAACGTGTGGTCAGCATCAGGTTTATTGCCAGACGTGGCTTTGAGCAGTTGGGATGACGGCTGTAGCGTGGTCTCTCCACTGAACCCAGTCGAGACGGCAGGGGGGCAGCTAGCGAGGAGTGCGATGTCGGTACCGCTACCTGTCTGGGCTCGCTGGACGCTTCGATGTCGTGAGCGGTCGCCTTTCTGTCTGGAGGTGCCCTTAGGGTTCGAAGGGGATTTGGCTCAGTTGTTCGAGGTCGTCAGCCAACGGGGTCTCCCCGGTCGGGATTCGATTGCCCTGCAGGATGTACGCGACGAGTTCGGCCGTTTCGGTGAAGCTCAGCGTGCCGGGGGCGTCCTGAGGCATCTCGACTTGGATGAGTTCAAACAGCTCACCCAGCGACCTGCCGCGCCAGCGGTTGCGAAACGTGTGGTCGGCGAGTAGAGCCGCCAGTTCAGGGACGAATGCACTCAGTTCCCCATGGCAGGAGAGACACTGTTCCTCATACAGTTCGGCCCCTCGACCGGCCTGATCGGCGGTGTACACGCCCTCGGCCAAGGATCTCGGAGCTTGCGCGGCGATGACGGTTCCCATGGAGAGGAGAACCGCCATCGCGCCCGCAAGAGGGATGCGCCTTACGCGAAGCATCTCGACCGAATCAGTTACTGATGACCAGCGTGGCGTTACGCTTGGGCACCTGGCCTCCAGTTGGGATGGTGGTGACAACCTTTACGTTTGCGATGTCGAGCACGGCAACGCTGTTGTTGCCTGACAATGAGATGTAGGCATGCTTGCTGTCCGGGGTGATGGTGACCCAGTTTGGCGAGTGGCCGACTCTAACTCCACCTACCAGTTCGAGATCAGGCAGCGAGTAGACATAGACACTACTGTTCAGGCTGCTGTTGGCAACCAGATAGTTGTTGTCTGGAGTCACTCCGATGCCGTGCGCAGTGTTGCCACCATGCCCTGGTGTTTGCTCATCTGTTTGTACTTCCGGGTACTCGATACGGTTGATTTCTTTGCGGGTATCGAAGTTCATCACACCGAATCCGTTGAAGTTCGAGAGCTGCGCGTAGATCCGTCGGGTCGAGCCATCGGCATTGGTGTCGAATGTCATCGGTCGAATGCCGAGATCCCAATAGGTGGTCCACACCGGCATATCGGTAGCCGTATCGACGACGGTGATGTTACGGGTGCCGATCATTCCGGCCACCGCGTGTTTGCCGTCGGGGGTCACGTAGGTATTGTGAACACCGCCGTGCACGGAGATAGTTGCCGAGATCTCGTTCGTGTTCGTATCTACGACTTGAAGTGCTCCGGGCGATTGTGCGATCGCCACGTAGACCTTCTTCCCATCCGGGGTGATTGCGATGTTGTTCGGGCGCCCGACGAGCGGGATCTTCTTTGTCACCTTCAGCATCGCCACGTCCACGACGTCGATCGTGTCGTCTGACTCATTGGCCACGTAGATCGAGCGACCGTCTGGGGAGGGTGCTGCCCCGTGGGCCCGTTCGATACCGCTGATTTCGCCGACCACCGTATTGGTGACGGGATCAATGATGTGGACGTTGTCACCGGCGCTATTCGTCTGAACGATTCGCACCGTATCTTGCGCTGAGGTTGTCAGCGGCAGGACGAGGATTGCCATCGCCGCCAGTATCCACGCTGTCTTCTGTGTCATAGCCATCGTTGGAAGCTCCTGCTCGTGTTCTCGCGTTATTGACCGGTCTCGCCACTTACCCACGCCGCCAGTGTCTGGAAGTCAGGGTCCTCCTGGGAGGAGAACTGTCGTCCGCCGTTGTGAAATTCATCGCCCCCGGCCTCTGGTTCCAGTGGATGCATTAATAATCTGCTGGCCAGTGGGTTTCCCGGAGTCACGAGTCTGGATACCGACTCGAAATTACTGCGTGATTGCGCTTCATCCCACGTGGTGGCTCCCTGGGAAAGTTCTTCAAGGAATCCAACGCGCCCCTCGCCTGCGTGGCAGACCACGCAGCGGGTGAAGCCTTCTTTCCGCTGCAAGAAGACGGGCTGTACCTCGGAACGGAAGTACTCGAAGTCGAGGGCTGCTGTCTGTGACGCTGCCGGTTGTTGAGTTAGCAACGCCGTCAATGCCCAGAGCACAATCATGGCACGTCTCCTTATGTCTAAGCGGCGGCACATCATCAGCATGCCGCATCCGAATAGTAAGAATGATATCAGGAAGGATATCAGATTCTGGGGTCACCCCGGCGGACTAAGGTCAGGACAGGAAATTCGCCGGCTTGTCAGGCGGGCGCTCATGGTGTCTGGCGGTGTCGTGGGGCACGGCCCTGGAGGCGTTGTGCTGAGGGGGAGTCACTTGGTGTGGGCTATTGCCTCGACCGTTCCTGGCGTAGGTCGCCGTGGTCCTGGCAGAACGCTTCTACCGCGTCCGCCTCGGCATCCACGAATTTGAGACCGGCGCGATATTGGTCCTCCCCCTGGTGCTGGGGTTCGAAGAACGTCCAGACGATGATCGTGTCTCCCTCCACGGACTCGGAATTCTGGCTGACGTGTAGTCGCGACCGTTGTGTGGGGCGAAACTGATCATGGGTGACGATTTGGGCGCCCCCGCGGGAGAGGTCGACCAGGGTGGTCGGTTTACCGTCAAGCCGGGCCAGGACGTCAGGTTTCATCCGGAATCGTGGGAACTGGCGGGAGCCCCGGTAGTCCGAGGGTAGCGCCTCGCCGGGGATTACGGTGTTCGGGCCTAAACCCATCTTCGCTCGCCGCGAAACAAGCTCCGCGTAATCCGTGGCCTGGTAAATCACCCGAATCTGACAGCCCGTGAGGGATTCATGAGTCTTGATTGTGTTGACCAGCGCTGCACCCCGAACTGACTCGGCGAAGATACGGCTGAGTACGACGACTTGCGGTGTGTCGGTTGTGATGGCGTGTCCGGCTTGTATGGCGTCGGCGTCGGTGAACATACGTACCTGGTCTCCGAATGCCGGTTCGGCCTTCAGGATAGAGACTTCATCCGGTGAACCGATAAACACGACCGAGGAACTCATCGTTATGCTTGGCCCTTCTTTGAGGTTGGCCTCTCTCGACCGCCGATGGGTAAGAGATCGCATGTAGACATACCACAGGCATGAAAGGGTGCGTTCTGGAGCGTCGCGCGTCCTGTCGAGGCGTGGGGCGACGCAATGATGAATTGGTTGCGGTTCCGTGCGCATCCGGCGGCCGTGATATAAGACTCCGGATGACCAGGCTGGGAGATGGCCTGGCGGCATAGGGAAACGCCGAGCCATGTCACGGACGCTGCAGATAGATCCCCTCACCCCAATCATCGGTGCCGAAGTGTCTGGTCTCGATTTGACCAAAGCATTGACACCCGAGGTGTTCGCTGCATTGGAGGCCGCATGGCTGAAGCATCTCGTGCTGTTTTTTCGAGACCAGCCGCTTTCCTTCGAGGAGCAGAAAGCGTTTGGTTATCGCTTCGGCGATCTGCACGTGCATCCGGTAGCTCCCAAGGACACGGAGCATCCCGAGATTTTTGTCGTGCACGGGGATGCCACCGTGAAATTCGTCGCCGGTGAAGTGTGGCATTCCGATGTTTCTTGTGACATCGAGCCACCCATGGCGAGCATGCTTCGTGTCGAGCAGGTCCCGCCCTCCGGGGGGGACACGCTCTTTGCCAGTATGTATGCGGCCTACGAGGCACTCTCGGACAAGATGCAGCGATTCCTTGCAGGGCTGACTGGCATCCATGACGGTTACCAGTACTACGTTGGGCGTTATGGCGGGGAGAATCTTCGGGACGAGTCCTACCCACGAGCCGAGCATCCAGTGGTACGTACCCATCCCGCGACTGGCCGCTCGGCGCTCTATGTCAATGCAGGCTTTACGACCGGGTTCAAAGAGTTGAACTCGGGTGAGAGTACGGCACTCCTGGCGTTTCTCGTGAAGCATTGCGCGGCACCGGAGTTTCAGTGCCGATTTCGATGGGAACCGAACTCCGTGGCCTTCTGGGATAATCGCTGCACTCAACACCTGGCCATCTGGGATTATTACCCCGAGATCCGGCACGGCTATCGCGTGACCATCAAGGGCGATCGCCCGTTTTACACGCCGGCCGTCCCATCGCAGCGCACGAATGCTTCACGTCCGCCTGGGCGCTCTTCGTAATTCCGGGCATCCGGTTGTCCGAGTCGGGTCCACGGTGACACCCGGAACTCCGTCGAGAAATCGCGTGTAGGCTCTTTCCCGCCAGGGGCAGCGATTACGTTGTCAGTCAAGATGTCGAAACGTTGAGGCCGGTCAGAATAGCCCTGCCAGCGTGATGGCCACCGTCACGCAGACGGCTGCTCCTAGTGTCATCCAAATCCCGACCTTGGCCATGTCACGAATTGAGAAATAGCCGGCCGAATAGGGCAAGACGTTGGTCGGACTCTCAGTGACCAGAATGAAGGCCAGTGTAGAGGTAAACGCGGCCGGGGCGGCGATGGTCCAGGCATCGAGCTGCAGATCGAGCGCCAGCGCGAGAAGAATTGGCATGATCAGTGAGCCTGTCACCGTATTGCTCGAGAAGAGCAGGTGCAGCAAGGCGACGGCTACAACGATGACAAAGGGCCGAAGAAGCGTGGGGACGAGAATGAGATGGCCCAGCAGCAACTGGGCGAGCCAACGTGCGGCGCCGGTCTCAAACACCATGAGCCCGAGGGATAGTCCGGCGACGATGAGCATGACCCCGCCCCAATCCATGTTCGCCTGTGCCTGTTTCCAGCTCATGATCCGGATGGTCGGTAGAAACAGGGTCACTCCTCCCGCAAGCGCGACGGCTTGTACGGGGGGATCGAAGCGACCGCCGGTGAGATCGGAGAGCCACGGGGTGAGCAGCCAGGTGGCGATGGTCAGCCCAAAAATGGCCAGGGTTTTCCGTTCAACGGCGGTCAGCGCGCCGAGTGCTTCCAACTTTGCATCAATCTCATCTCGTTCGTAGGGTAACGCCTCGAGCTCGGGAGGGAAGATTTTCAGAAGGAGCCACCAGCCGAGAGGGATCATGAGCAACGCTGCGGGCACTCCCACCACCATCCACTGCCCGAAGGAGACCGATAGCCCCGCAATCTCTTCGAGATAGCTCAGTGCGATGAGGTTGGCCGCGGCACCAGCGGGAGTGCCGATGCCCCCGATAAGTGGTCCGTAGGCGCACGAGATCATCAGTGCGCGACCGAAGTTACTCTGCAGGGGTTTCAGTCCAGCGTCCTTGAGGACCCCGACCCCGAGCGGCAGCATGACGGCAGCGACGGCCATGTCGGTGATCCACATCGAGAGTAGCGCGCCGACTACCAGAAATCCCAACAAGACACGATCGGTGCGTGTGCCGGCTAGTCGCAGCACATGGAGGACCATTCGTGTCCCGAGGCCCGAGAAGGTGAAGCCGGTTGAAAGGAAGAGAACGCCGATAAAGAAGACGATCAAGGGACTTCCAAAACCGGCATTGACCGCTGACGCGAAGTCGGTGATCCCGAAGGCTGGTATCAGTACGAGCACGACGAGAGATGTCGCGGCGAATGGCATTGCCTCGCCGACCCACAACGTGACCGCGAAGACGAGAATCGCCAGGCACGTCTTGCCTTCTTGGGTCAACGGGATGAGTTCGCCGTTCCGTTCGAGCGGCGCCGGGGTTGGCAACAAATGTACGGCGAGCATCATCGCGATCGCAGCGAGCAAGATCCACACAGCTCTCCGGTCATCGGTTGCTGTAGGCGACGCGTTAACAGTCATGGTCATGAGTCTCAGGTGTTCGGTTTCTGATGGGGGTTGCCGTGGTCATCTACTCGTCAATAGGCGTCGTGCTGCTGGTGGCGGAGTATCCGCGCCAGGCCATGACCGTGAGCATGGCCGCGAGGGCGGCACCCAATCCAAGCAGAGCGGGGGAAAGGAAGAGCTTTTCACTGCTCCACCGCGTTAGCTCGATTACCGCGACCACGGAGACGCCGGTGGCGATCGCGGCTACGGCTTCTAGACTGCGTATCCGTCGGATATAGAGTCCCACGATCACGGGTACGAAAAGGCTGACCGAGAGCAGAGTATAGAAGACGGTCAAGGCCTCGACGATGGAATGCAGGGCCAGAGCCAGCGCGACACTGCTTGCGCCACCGATGACAGCGGCCCATCGTGCGACAGCCAGTACCTGCGTGTCTCGGGCTTCGGGGTTGATAAACCGCGCATACAGGTCGCGAGAGAGTGAGGTGGCCAACATGAACAGGATGGCATCGGCAGAACTGATCTCGGCAGAGAAGATTGCGGCGAGGCCCACGGCAGCCAGCAGAGGTGGCAGTGTTTCGAGAAGAAGGGTCGGGAGAGCAAAGTCCAGAGCGTTGCCGGGCAAATCCGGTATGACCGTGCGTGCGGCCATGCCGAGAAGGACTGGCGCCGCTGCAAAGAGCAGCAGCGCTATCCCATTCAATCCGACACCCCACTGCACGGCTCGGTCATCACGCGCGGCGTAGACGCGCTGGAGGATTCCGGGCGAGACAATGAACGCGGGACCCAGCATGATCAGGTAGAACCAGCCAGACCCACCGCCCTGCCAGAGGTTCCAGTACCCCGGGATGTCGCGCGTGTCGTGCAGGATCTGGGAGAGGCCTCCGGCCGACCCTAGAATTAAGGGGGAAACGATGACAAAGCCAAGGAGAAGCACCACAAGTTGCACGGTGTTCACCATCACCGAGGTTAATAGGCCTCCCGCCGTGAAGTACACCGTCACGACGATTCCGCCAATGAGTGAACCGACCCATCGGTCGAGACCACTGACAGCGCCGAGCACGAATCCCATGGCAATGAGTTGTCCGGCGAGAATGGCGAGGGTGCCCACCCAGAGTAGAACCCCGATCGTCGCACGCACGCCACGGCCATAGCGATATTCGAGAAAGTCGCCGACGGTGTGTAGATCGAGATCGGCCGCCAGTCGCCTGAGGCGGGGGCCGACCCAGAGGGCCAGCACGATGGAGCCGAGACCTGCCGAGCCTACCCACCACCACGCACTCAACCCGTCGCGGTAACCCAGTGCGGCCGCGCCGACCGTTGACCCGGCGCCGATATTGGCCGCGAGCAAGGTTGCAAAAATACGCGATGGACCAAGTTGTCGCCTGGCCACGAAGAAATCACGCGCTCCGGCCACTCGGCGTCCAGACCAGAGCCCGACTGCCATCAGCAATCCGGCGTAGAGAAGGATGACCGATAAGTAAAGGTTCACGGCACAGCTGGAAAGTCTCGGGCGGCCGGATAGCCGGGAATGCCAGTTGCGGCGCGTACGCCCCGCAAAATAGCCTCGGACACGACGTCAGCTGCCAGCGCGCCGATCAGGCCAAGGGGAGGGGCACCGGAATGCTGGCCCGTCGACAAGGTGAAGATGGCGTCGCCATCGCTTGGCGTGTGGGATGGGATGATGGCGCGTGCAAAGCCGTCGTGGGCCATGCGTGCGACTTGCGTCGCTTGCGTCTGGGTCAGCCGTGCATTGGTTGCAACCACTCCGAGCGTGGTGTTTTCCCCCTGACGGGCTGGAGTTACCGTGTTTGCACGGAGCAGGCTTCTCGCATCGGCCAGGCCCGTACCATCAAGGGTTCGGACACCCGCAACAATTTTGCCCGTGGCCGGGTCGACAACGTCGCCGACCGCGTTCACGACCACCAGTGCGGCCACAACAAGTCCGTTTGCCAGGCGAACGGAGGCTGAGCCGAGTCCGCCCTTCATGGCTCGCGCTGACCCGCCTGTTTTTCCGATGGTTGCTCCGGTCCCAGCTCCAACATTGCCTTCGGCGACCACGGCCGTGCTCGCGGTTTCGGCTGCTCGATATCCGCATTGGGCATCAGGTCGGACGGTGGGGTCGTCGCCCACGGCCAGATCAAAAAGAATGGCTGCCGGCACGATTGGCACTCTGGCGACGCTTGTTTGGAAGCCGATATCCCGTTCGGCGAGGTACCGCATCACACCCGAGGCGGCGTCCAGTCCGAAAGCACTGCCGCCAGACAACGCGATCCCATGGACCTCTTGCACCAGAGTTCCCGGGGCTAGCAGATCTGTTTCCCGTGTGCCCGGTGCCCCACCTCGGACGTCGACACCGGCTACTGCGCCGTCCTCGGCGAGTATTACGGTGCAGCCGGTCGGGCGGTCGACCAAGGTGAAGTGACCGACTCGGAGGCCCTCAACCGCAGTCAGGCCTTCGGGTGCCTGCGCATGAGCACCCGGGTGGTGTATGAGCGTTCCTACCAGCCACAGGAGCCCCAGGAGTCCGAATTTCAATTCCCGGTGTTTGCGAGTGGTGTCACGAAATGCCGCGTCACGGGTGTTGTCCACGCGGACTTTCGCCATGTGTGGGGCAGCGTGTGTGCATGGCGGGTGCCGGCGTGTGAGGCTGGGCATTGGGGACTGTTCGGATGATAGCGGAAACCGTGTCGTCTGGGAACGGGATGCCTCTATCGACTGCCGGCCGAAATCCCGGGGCAACTACCTGAGGGACGCTGGACAAGCGGAGTCAGCAACGGCCACCGCTTCCCGGTCTCGTCCGAAGCCACCAATTGCACGGTCGGTTGAGACTACATGCCACTGAAGTAAAAAAATGTCACAGGAGTTTGCGTCAGAGGCATGTCCGCATGTCTGTAACTGAGTATCAGAAAAGGGGGTATTGTGATAGGCGAGGGGACCGACTACACTGGTAAATTGCAGTGGGTGTGAGGACGATCGCTCACATTGCCACTGTATCGGTCTCTACCTACATTTCTCGACGACGAGAAAGAGGTCTCGTGCGCGTACATATCGTCAATCCCAGTCACTTTTCGTTCGGTACGGGGTTTATCACTCCTCGTTGGATGTTTGTTCTTGCGGCTGCGACACCTGCGAAGTGGGGTGATCCCATTCTGAGCGACGAATCGCTCGAGCCGTTTGATACGGAGCAACTCGAAAAGGGTGACGTTGTTGGTATCGGTTTGCATACGGGTAATGCGCTCGTCGGTTACCAGTTGGGGCAACGTGCCCGGGCGCGCGGCGCCTGGGTGGTCTACGGAGGCAGCCACCCCACGTTGTTTCCCGAAGAGGCATTCGAGCGTGGCGGAGCGCACGCAGTGGTCAAGGGAGACGGTGACGTCGCCTGGGGCCAAGCTATTGAAGATTGCGTCAACGGAGTGCCGCAGCGTATCTACGATGGCGGGCGTGTTGACGCGGGTAAGTTTCGAAAAGCGCGCTGGGATCTGATGAAGCGCGAGAGCTATGCGTGGGCTTCAGTCCAGACCGTGCGCGGCTGCCCAAAGCATTGTTCTTTCTGCTCGGTGTGGCGTACCGATGGCCAGGAGCCTCGTCAGCGAGGGGTCAATCCCGTCATTGAGGAGATTGTCGAATTACGCCGGATGGGTTTCAAGTTCATTGCCCTGGCCGACGACAATTTCTACCCTGTCACACTCGAGGACCTCAAGATGGCCGAGCGGCGTGAGGACAAGACTCGGTACAACGAGTTGAAGGCCCTACGTGACGAACGGTTTGAGTTGATGGAACTGATGGCACAGCTCCCAAGCGATCTGAATTTTTTCACGCAGATCACGATGGAGTCTGCCGAGGATCCGGATTTTCTCGACGCGATGAGGAAAGCGCGAATCAGGGGGGCTCTGGTCGGCATCGAGGCTGTTACCCCGGACGGACTGAAGGACGTCTACAAGGATTTCAACCTTGCGGGTGAAGAACTTGTGGAACGTTTACAGATGTTCCGGAAGCACGGCGTCTATATCCTTGGATCGTTTATTTTTGGTCTGCCCAGCGACCGCCCTGAGACGTTCGATGCGACGGCCGATCTAGCCAAGCGGGCCGACATCACGTTTGCGCAGTTCGTGACCCTGACCCCGTTTCCAGGAACGCTGGACTTCGAGCAGTGGGAGCGCGAACAGGGTGACGAGATGGTCGAGGTGGACGGTATTCCCGTCTCGCGCCACTGGCTGATACCGCAATCCAGGCGTCCCAAGTTATTGACGCCGCACCCGGTGATGTCGGGCGAAGAGATCCGCCAGGGTACTCAGAATGTTTGGACCGATTTTTATAGCCTGAAGGCCAGCTGGCAACGATCGAATATCCTGAAGTCGTTTAAGAGCCGTATTGCATTTGTCGTCGCCTCCAAGGTGATGCTGAACGCATTCGGGAGGACCGGTCTGTCGACGGACAGTGCCCGTGCGTCTCGCGCGACGAAGCTGGGCGGAATCGGGTTCTCGGTGTTGCAGAAGATGTTTGCGGCGCGACCGATGCCGGATCTGCCGGTGCCGATGAGTCCGCACCCACCAGTCGTCAGGGATTCTGCGGCCTGATTCCCAGGCGGCGATCGACTTCAATCATCGACGAGTAATTCTACGACTGCCCCGTACAGTGCTTCACCCAAATCGGGAGAGGCGTGGGGTATCGTAGTGTGTCCATCTGGTCATTCAGTCTGGAGGCCCCTCATGCCGTCGAGCATCCTGCCCCGATTTGCGCTGGACGCGTTTCTCATTCTGCTGCTGCTATTCCCCGTCACCGTTCCAGGAGCAGCGGCCGCCCAGAATCACCCCCCTGGCGAATCAGAAACGACGGCAGAGTCTGCTGGTGAAGACGACGACGGCGAAGAGCCACCGAGCCGTGCTGATGGCAATGACGACGGGCCCAAGGCCTATGCGGACGTGATCACGGATGAGGCGGACTCCGATGAAGGCGTTTTCACGGTGCATCGGCTCGACGATCTGGTCTTCTATGAAATTCCGCCGGCGGAGTTGGGGCGTGAGTTCCTGTGGGTCAGTCAGATTGCGCGGACGACCGAGGGGGTGGGGTACGGCGGACAGGCCCTCGGGAACCGTGTTGTGAAGTGGGACCGTCGCGGGGACCAGGTCTTGTTGAAGAGCGTCTCCTACGCGATTGTGGCGGATTCCGACCAGCCGGTTGCCGCTGCGGTGGCCTCGGCGAACAACGCGACAATCGTGAAGGCGTTCGACATCGAGGCCGTGTCCGAGGAGGGCGCGCCCGTGATTGATGTCACGCCACTGTTTGAGACCGAGGTCCCGGAATTTAGTGCACGTGTCCGGCTGCAAGCGCGTGGGTTTGATCGCGCTCGTTCGTTTGTGGAGTCGGTTGCGGTGTTTCCCGAGAACATTGAGGTGCGGACCACGCATACGTACACCGTGCCGCTACCATCCGGTTCCCAGACACGGGCGTCTCGTACCCGGCGTCGCGGCATGCGTCCTGGCAGTGCGACAGTACTCCTGCATTACAGCATGGTGAAGCTTCCGGAGGAGCCGATGCAACCCCGTTTATTCGACGAGCGGGTCGGGTACTTCTCGGTGCGCCAGCTGGACTATGGTCGAGATGAGCATCGGTCCCCGCGTCGGCGCTACATCACCCGGTGGCGACTCGAGAAGGAGTCCCCGACCGCTGCCGTCTCCGATCCGGTGACCCCGATCACCTACTGGATCGATCCGGCGACCCCGAGCCAGTGGGTACCTTACGTGAAGCGGGGTGTGGAGGCGTGGCAGCCGGCCTTCGAGGAGGCGGGATTCAGTAATGCGATTGTCGCGCGGGAAGCGCCGTCGCCTGCGGAAGATCCGCAGTGGAGTGCCGAGGACGCCAGGTATTCGGTCATCCGGTGGTTGCCGTCGACCGTACAGAATGCCTCGGGACCGCATGTACACGATCCGCGTACCGGGGAGATTCTCGAATCCGACATACAGATGCACCACAACGTGATGAATCTGGTGCGCGACTGGTATTTCCTGCAAGTCGGTCCGCTGGATCCGCGGGCCAGTACGTTCCCGTTACCCGATTCCCTCATGGGGGAATTACTGGCGTATGTCGTGACCCACGAGGTGGGACACACCCTTGGGTTCCAGCACAACATGAAGGCCAGCTCCCTGTATCCGCTCGACCGGCTGCGTGACCCAGCCTGGGTCAGTACGATGAGTCATACGCCGTCGTTGATGGATTACTCACGCTTCAATTATGTCGCGCAGCCAGAAGATGGCATCGCCGTCGAAGATCTCATTCCGAAGGTGGGCCCCTACGATGTCTGGGCGACCAAGTGGGGGTATGCGCCGATTCCAGGCGCCTCGAGTACCGATAGCGAGAAGGAGACACTTGACGAGTGGGCACGCGAGCAAGACTCCACCATCTGGTATCGGTTTTCGACCCCAGGTGCGCAGAATGCGGATCCTGGACAGCTGACCGAAGCAGTTGGTGATGTCGACGCGGTGGAGGCGACCTCGCTGGGACTGAAGAATCTGGAGCGGGTTGTTGACATGCTGCTTCCAGCGACCGATTCTCCTGGTGATCCCTATGACGATCTGGGCGTCCTCTATGGACGTCTGGTTGGGCAGTGGACGACCGAAATGAGGCACGTGGCGGCAGTTGTCGGGGGGGTCCGGTCTCAGCAGAAGCACTTCGGGCAAGAGGGCGTTCGTTTTGTGACGATACCGCGGGAGACTCAGGCCGAGGCGGTGTCGTTCCTGAACGATCACGCCTTTGCGACTCCGATGTTTCTGATCAATCCTGAGATTCTTCGACGGATTGAGCCGGTCGGCGTGCTCGACCGCCTGCGATCTGGTCAGGCGAGGGTCTTGGAGTCGCTCCTCACCGAAGCTCGGCTCAACCGGTTGGTCGAACAGGAAGCACTCGATGGTGCCAGCGCGTACCCGGCTACCGTGTTTCTTGCGGACCTCCGTGCGGGGCTGTGGCGGGAGCTTGATGAATCTCCGGTGCGAATCGATGCCTACCGGCGGAACATCCAGCGTGTCTATCTTGGACGCATCGACGAACAACTCAACGGAGCGTCGCCTGTTGGAGGGGATGCCCGTCCCTTCTTGCGTGGGGAGTTGCGTGCGCTGGGCCGAGACATCGTTTCTG
>CAZPZZ010000100.1:0-15566 GCA_964591245.1 uncultured Vicinamibacteraceae bacterium
CGTAGCTCGTCTGCCTCTCGTAGATTCCATGCGGCCCCGCTTGCCTCGGCACCCAGTTTGACGCTCCCTGATTGTCGCTCGTCGTGGCGTGATCTCTGTGGGCGTCGAGATGCAAGAATCCGGTGCTGCCGACTGGCCGACCTATAACCGTGACCTCGCGGGTACGCGGTACGCGCCGTTGGACGAGATCAATACTGATACCGTGGGGGCACTTGAGGAAATCTGGTCCTATCAGTTTCACCCTGAGGACCGATTCATCGAGGGGCCGAGTCCCGCAGAACTCTTCCAGCAGGTCACGCCTATCGTCATCGGGGGCGTGATGTATCTGGCCGCCGGAAACCGGGTCGTGGCACTGCATTCAGAGACGGGTGAGGAGATCTGGCGTTATGAGCTAACAGAGGGACTCGCATCGTTCCGCGGCGTGGCGTACTGGCCGGGTAATGAGGCCTACGGGGCTCGTATCTTCTTCACGAGTCTGGGGAAGGTCATTGCGTTGGAGGCAGAAACCGGCAGAAGGGACCTGACCTTTGGGAACCGAGGCGAAGCGGCGTTACGTGTTCCCTACAACGGGGTCCCTGTCGTGTACGAGGATACCCTCGTGCTCGGGTCGAACGTCTTTGGGCCCGGACAGCAACACATCGCGCCTCACCTGAATCGACCACGAGGCGGTGGCGCCCCTACCTATCCCTATCCGCGTGCCCTCGATGCGGGTACTGGAACCCTACGCTGGGAGTTTCACACGATTCCCCAGGAAAGTGACTTTGGGAACCAGACCTGGGGAGCGGAGAGTTGGCGCAACCGGATCGGGAACAACGTGTGGGCGTTCACACTGACGGTCGATGAAGAGCGTGGCCTTGTCTATATTCCGGTTAGCAGCCCAGGCGCAAATTTCTACGGTGGTGACCGTCCCGGCGACAATCTCTTCGGGAACTCCACCGTCGCGGTCGATATACGAACCGGTGATCGGGAGTGGTATTTTCAGAACATCCACCACGACCTCTGGGATTACAACCTTCCACCGGCGCCCGGGCTTTTTTCCGTGGAGAAGGATGGTGAGCACATTCCGGCACTCGCGCAGGTCGGTAAATCGGGATTCATGTTCATCCTGAATCGTGAAACCGGTGTGCCTATCTATGGAGTCGAGGAGCGGCCGGTACCGGCTGGTGATGTTCCTGGTGAAGCATATTCACCCACGCAGCCGATTCCGCTCAAGCCCCCACCGGTGGCTCGTGTCAGTTTTGGACCCGATGACATTGTCACGGCCGACGACACGACTGAGGAGCATGCGGCAGCGTGCCAGGCCCTCTGGACTTCTGTGGGCTACTACAACGAGGGGCCCTATACGCCGCTCAGACTACGCGAGGCGGAGACCGCGCCGTCACTCGTGTTCCCGGGGATGCAGGGAGGCGTCAACTGGGGGGGCACCGCCTATCATCCGGCTCTTGGCTACATGTTCGTGAATTCAAAAGAACGGCCACTCAACGGATGGATGCGGGGGAATCCCGAGTACGACTCCGATACGGACACGCAGGTGCCCTACGTTCGGGAGCCTGGACCACCGTTCGAGGCGCCCATCTTTGATGACGAGGGTACGCGGCTCGGGTTACTACCCTGCTTCAAGCCACCCTGGGCGAGATTGCTGGCCATCGATGTGCATACCGGAGAGATTGCCTGGGAGGTTCCACTTGGTGTGAATGATCTTCTCCCAGAAGGGAAGCAGCGTGTTGGCAGCGCGAGTGAGGGAGGGCCGATCGTCACGGCGGGAGGGCTCGTGTTCATCGGAGCAACCGCTGACCGGACGTTTCGTGCGTTTGATGCTCGCACGGGTAGGGAACTCTGGGCGGAAACGTTCGACTACAACGTCAGTGCTATTCCCATGACGTACGCGGGACGGCAGGGGCGGCAATATCTTGCCGTCAATGTGTCGGCGCCCGCGTCCGGTGAACTGAGAGGAAATGAACGTTTGGTTGTTTTTGCCCTACCGGAGCGGTAGGCATCGGGCCCACCCGACGGGGACCCTGCATTCCCCGTCGGCCGAGTGAGCTGTGCGCTGTGGCGGTTACTCGGGAAGCGCGAATACCTGTATGACTGAGCCAGAGCCAGGCGGCCGCTGCATGGTCTCTGGAAAGACTTGACGTGCATTCCGCCAGGAGATGGCCCAACCGGGGCCGGAGGGAACGGCGAGATACTGCCGCCCATTGACCGCGTAGGTAATGGGGAATCCGTCGGTTGCCGTCGGTGTGCGTGTGCGCCAGAGTTCCGTACCGTCCCGGGCGTCAAAGGCGTACATGTAGCGCTCGAGGTCGCCGACGAAGACAAGGCCCCCGCCGGTAGTAAGCGCTGCGGTGCCGTATTGCCACCGGCTCCGGCGGCGCCACAGCACGTCGCCGGTGTCGCTGTCCATGGCGACGAAATCGCCGAGCTGTGCCGGGCTGTCTGGATGCGTGACGAACTCGCGGTTGTTGAGACCCACTCCACCGCCCCCGAGTTCTGGAGGGGGCATTTCCGCGAACACGGAATGCGCGCAGCCCGGGGTGAGCGGGACGTAAAATGCTCGAGTCTCGGGATGATAGGCCATGGCCCAGAGGTTCTTCAGGCCACCGGGACCGGGGCAGTAATCCACGGGGACGCCGAGTTCCGGAATCCGCTCGCGACGCAGAAGCCCTTGCCCGCTCGTTGGGTGGATGTCCACGATGTTTTGGTATCCGAGGTCGTGGGCGTTGCGAAACGCTCCGGATCGAGGGTCGAGTTCCCAGAGCACACCGATTTTCCCCATCTTGAACAGTGATGGGCCCTCCTCCCGATCGACGAGCACGATCTCGAAGACTTCGTCCAAGTCGTGGGTTTCGGCTGGGATGTGCTGGAAGTACCACTGGATCTCACCAGTGTCTGGATCCAGCGCCAGTGTCGAGTTTGTATAGAGCGCAGCTCCTTCAGTGCCACGTTGGGCGCTCGCCCAGGGTTTGGGCTGGGCAGTCGACCAGTAAATCAGGTCCGTCTCCGGGTGGTAGCTTCCCGGGATCCACGCATCGGCTCCAGCGCGGAAGGCTAGCGGTAGATCGCCCCATGTATCCCCGCCTGGATCTCCAGGGCGGGCCACTGTGGACGTGCGCCATAGTTCGTCGCCCGTGTCCGGGTCGTGTGCCGAGATGAAACAGATGTCGTTCTTGTACCGCTCGCAGCCGGTGATGCCGGCCACCACTTTTCCTCGCACGACGATCGGTCCACTGGTGTACCGGTAGCCCAATGTCGGGTCGGCGACTTGATGTTCCCAGACGAGGCTGCCCGTCCGCGCGTCGAGTGCGATCAGTTGAGCGGCACTCGTGCCCGCAAACAGTTTGTCGCCGTAGAGTGCGATGTTGCGTCGGGCAAGGCCCGGCCGCTGCGTGAAGGGGAGATCTGCATCTCCGGCATCAGGCCGTCGACGTACATACTCCCAGATGAAGTCTCCGGTTGCCGCATCGAGCGCCTGCACGCCACTTCGGCTCGGGACGTACATCACGCCATCATGTACGAGTGGCGTGATCTCGTCGGCATTGGGCGGTATGGCCCAGGACCAGACAAGTTGCAGTGAACCGACCGTGTCTCGGTTGATCTGATCCAGGGGACTGAATCCTTGCCCGTTCAGGGTACGACGCCAGTTGATCCAGTCATCGGGGTCTGGGTTTACGAGTTCGGTGTGGGTGACTGGTTCAAAGGTATCCAGGGGTGTTTGCGCTGCGACTGGTTGGAGTCCGAGACAGATGATCCCGGCCACTGCGCTGATGGACGCGCGCGTCATGATGGTTCCTCTCGTTGTCATAGTCGTACTGACTTGGTCTCGTACGGTCATCGGGAGCTATGGGGTGATCCAGATCGGCGACGACCATGCCCGTTCTTGGAGCGTGGCCGGTAGGCCAGGGTTCGGTGCGACTCCAGCGCGTATCGCGTCCCAGGTTGTCCAGCGACAGGTTGGATTCTCGAGCACGCGTACGTAGTACATGGCACGGGCAGCGGGATCGAACTCGGGATCGGTCCAGAGGGTCAGGAGTTCGGGATCGCCGACATCTTGGCTGAATTGACAGTCGGTGAGATCGACCCGTGCCCCGTTGTCCGGGCAGCGGTGGGTCGTCGGATCGACCGACTGTCGATCTGAGCAGGCGGCGTCGTAGACGCGCTCTCTTGTTTCACCGTTTTCGATCCAGCCCTTGATGATTTGAAGCCGGGCGAGTGGGGCGCTGGCTGGATCACGGGTCGCCCAGAGGAGAAACCGGGGAGTGCGTTGTCCTGGGGCGATCAACTCTCCGCCCATGGCGACACCGCCGGCATACGCTTTGGCAACCATTTCTGGGTCGTCGGTGAGCGTGTCTGAAAAATCATAGCCCGCGAAGAACCGCACGCGGATTCGTGGTCCCGTGGTGGCGAAGGTCTCCTTGCGACGAAAGGCATCGAAGATCGACTCACGCGTGTTTTCTTCCGCCCACACTCCAGCGAGTCCCGATGAACCGAAGAGTCCCGATCGGGATTCGCTGTATTGAACCCCGTCTGAGCGCGGAGGAGCGAATGGTACCGAGATGCCTGGTTGCGGGGTCCCGCGTGCGGAGATGTAGCCAGCCTCGTTCGCGTAGCCGGCCCCGATATGGTTGTCGGTGGAGCCGATGAGACCAAACCGGTAGGGATTGAACCCCTGCTCTTCTTCCAGGCGGAGCCCATTCAAGTAGGCCTCCCGCACATAACTTCCGGGGGCCTGGCTCGGGGTGAGGCCCCCGCCGATGCGGTAGGGGTAGATCTCGAAATCGGCCCACTCGTCGTTCGGGGAGAGGGCGGGGTGGGTGTCCGACGTGCCCTTCGTCTGCGTGATCTCGACCAGCGGCTCGTTGCGGGTCCTTGTCTCGGCATAACCCGCGTCCAGGGGCTGTCCCTCGTAGGTCTCGAGCTTGAACATCAGGCCATTCGAGCCGTTGGAGTTGTGTGGAATGGCGAGAGCCTCCATGCCGGCGTCGCGATTTCGATCCATCCAGTCCCACAGCTTTTCAGGATTCACGGAATCCAGTCGGCTGAATGGTTGATCTGGGACCGCCCGGCCCCTGAAGATCACATTCCTGTGTAGGTTCTGATTCTCCGGACTTCCGGTGAATTCGTATCCGATGAAGGTCGTGAACGCACCAGGCTCATAATGTCGTTCGGCGGCCGCAATCACTTCCTGCCACGCTGAGCGGACCACGGTGAGGTCAAGCAGGCCTTCACGTTGACCGAGGGTGTGTGCCCGGATCTCTGCGTAGGCGTTCTGTCTATCTACTCCTGTGAGTTCTCCAGTCACGATGCGATTGACTGTTGATGCGGCCGGGTGCTGCGACACCGCTTGCGCTGAATCTCTCATTGCGGGCAGCATGCCGAGGAAGCTGGCGTGGTCCGTGACCGCGTAGAAGTCCAACGGCGCGTCGAGCTGGATGTCGAATCCCGCTGGATGCCTCAGGGCGTCGCCCCGTGCGAAGCGGTATGCGTCGTCAGGAGTGGCTCGCGTGCCATTGAGGAAGGCGTCGTACGAGAAGTTCGTGTGGACGTGTAGGTCTCCGAAGTAGGCGTTTCGCAACACGTTTGGAGCGGGGGACTGGCCGCTCGTGGACGGATGCTGGGGTGAGGTCTGATCAACCGGGTCGCGAGCGAGCGTAGTGCTGTCCCCTCCGCAGTTGACCTGTGAGGTAAGCAGACAGGCGATCGCGAGTGCTTTCAGGGCGAGACAGTAGTCGTTCACGGCGTTTTCTCCTCGCGTGCGACGGGAATCTGGAATCATGGCTGGCGTCTCGCTGCTGGCCTTCCGTTAACCCGAGACCAGAGAGAGTACCCGTTCGACGAACCAATAGGCAGACACGATGCCCATGATGTAGATCGGTATCTGGGTGGCTCCACCGGGCAGATGAACGCGCGGGGCCCTGGAGAGGTGCAAGAGCGTGAGTAATACGCCCACGACCAGTAACTGCCCGATTTCTACCCCGACGTTAAAGAGGAAGAGAGCCATGGCTCTGGCGTGTTCAGGGAGTCCGATCTCCGACAAGGCTCCGGCGAAGCCGAATCCGTGCAAGAGTCCAAAGCCGAAGGCGAGCGTCCATGGCCGGCGGTTCATCAATGACTGGTGTCGTGTCGTGTCTCGCCGCAATTCGACCGCTAAAAACAGAATACTGAGTGCAATGACGGCCTCGACCGGCCGCTGTGACAGGGTCACGATCCCGAGAGTGGAAAGTGCGAGCGTCACACTGTGCGCCACGGTAAACGCCGTGACGACCTGTACGAGCTGGCGCCACCGGCGTACGAAGAACATCAGCCCAACCACGAACAAGATGTGGTCGAAGCCGAAGAGTAGATGTTCGACGCCGAGTCGGAGGTATGCGGGGACCCCGACGTTTGTTCCGCGTTCGGGGGATATCGTGATCCGCGGTGCTTCTGGTCGCAAGAGGTGATCGCGCGGGGAACCTTCGAGCGGGTGCACTCGGACCAGAACATCGGTCAGGGTACGGGGCAACCCTGCAATTTCTATCTCTGTTCCCCATAATCCGCGATCTCCGCAGGAGATGACCCAGCGTTCTACGAGTACAGCGTCGTCAGTGAGTTCTGGCCAGGTTCGGTCTGTTTCCTGGCACGGCGCGGCGAATCGGGGTTCAAGTGGCAGGCGTAGCGTCAGAGTGGGATCGTCGGTCGGTTGAACGGGTTGTTTCCACAGAACCGCGTAGCGGCCGGCTGAGCTTTCGGTGAGCTGGAGATAGGCCGGCCGGACCTCGTGGGCTGTGAGGATTGTGTGACTCAGTACTAGTCCAAGGCAGGCCCCTACCGCGCGTGACCAGAATGCTCCTCGTCGGTGTCTGGTGCTGGGTGTCATGGTTGTGCCGAGTCTGAGGGGAAGATCCTCACGTCATAGCGTTCGCGGACGCGCTGAAATGCCGTGCGATTCTGCTCTTCCCGCCGTCCGTTGAGAAGATCGGTGGCCACGTCGTTCCGGACTTCATCGAGTGACAATGCTCGTGGTGCAGTTCGGGCGAGCACGTGAACGAGATGTGTGCCATACGCAGAATCAATCGGGCCACTCCAGGTACCCAACAAGAGCTGATCGACAGCATCGGTAAACCCGCCCCCGAAGAGTTCCACGATTTCTTGGTTCGAGCGATCGGCATACTCCTTCAGCAACATGAAGGGATCACCGAGCTGTTGCCACCCTTCGGGGCCATTGCGCTGTAATTCCTCGAGCAGCGTATCGGCGTCGCCGGCTGGATCGGCTCGGCCGTCTCCGCTCAGGAAGATATGCCTGAACGTGGTCCGGCCTGGTGTGCGATACCGCTCGGTATGCGCGAGGTAGTAGGTTTCGATCTCCTTGGTAGAGGGAGCCTGGACGGATGCCGTGTCCTCTAGCATGAAGGTCATCTTCTGTGCGAGTCGGCGCCGGACGATGGCATCGTCCTGGTCGAGTCCCAGGCGCTGGGCTTCGCGATAGAGGATTTCTTCTCTGACGGCCTCGTCGATGAGTCCGTTGAGTTCGGATGTGGTCGGGGGGCGACCCCATTGCGCGACCCAGCGCTCGCGAATACCGGCAATGTGTGTTGTTGTGACCTCGACGACACGTCGCTCCGCACTACCGTCGTCGAGCCAAGAGTCCAGTGCGAAGACTCCGCCGCCGAGCAGCAGGAACACCACGAGGGGTGGCATGTTGCGGATGAAGACCATCGCGGACTACTGGCTGATTATTTCATTTGCCGACGGGGTCAGTCGTCTCGAACGTCTACGGTGATGACTAGCGAACCGCGGCGTCCCGCTCCTCGCCCCGGGCGATCTCGAGGACGGCAGTCATTCCAACGTTGCCTTCGTGACAGGCAAACTCGAACATGGGCCCTTCGGTGCGCGGCATGTCGAGTGCTGCGGTCCAGGGCTGGGTCCACCTGGCAGGATCTTCGAATGTCACCTCGTAGCGGAGGGTGTTCTCGTCGGTACGGGTGAACCGTTCGATGAGTCGTGTCCCGTCCAGTGGGAGCCGCCGGTGAAGCTGTGTCTGGCGCAGGTTGGTCGTCTCGACGACCAACGTCTCACCCTCCCAGCGACCGCGTGAGTCCCCGAGCCATTGCGTGATGTTCGAGGGGAGATGCGGGCGATTGTCGAGCGGGATGATGCGAAATTCGTGCACCATCTCGAAGAGCAACAAAACATGATCTGGCGTTTGAGCGACGTGGATGTTCTGACTATAGGGGCCGCCTAGTCGCGGGATGCCGTAGCTCAGGCAACGCTCCTGGGGACCGCGGTCCTCGGGTTCATCAGCGCCTCGTGGCGGGAGCGCGTCGAGGCGTGTCCGCGCCTCACTCGTGTACGGTATTCGGCCGTCGGCAGGGCTGACGATCAGCGAGGTTCGACCGTCGGAGAATGGTCGCTCCCACCAGACGGCGCGTCGAGCGCCGACGCCATCCGTCGATTGAGCGGCCGCGTTTACTTCCGCAATCTCCTCGTCCGTGAGCTGCGTTTGTCCGAGATGGCGTTCGGCGCGCTCTAGCGGAGCGGCCGTCCGATGGCTCCACAACCCCCTGAGATCTGGTTCACCCCAGGCTGTTCGCGAGAGGCCGTTTTGGGCGTATCCGGCGCTTGCGCCCCAGGTGAGCATGGAGACGACGCTGGTGAGCAGAACCGCGTAAGTCGTGCTTGTCATGGGTCGTATGCGGTGACGATACCATCACATTGGTTTGTTCGAAAGCCGCCGGACACCTTCGTTTGTCCGAGTCTGGGCCAGCGGATGACATGTCGCGGACCGTTGCGGGAAGATGGGCCAACCCGGTAGGAGGTCATCCGCGGGGACTCTCGATCACTGGACGGGAAGAACGAACGGTATGATTATTTGTATGGCTAAGGTACAGATTTTCCACAACAAGCATTGAAACTCCTCAAGCAATGCCGTGCGCATTGCCGAAGAGCTGGGTGTTGATTTTGAAGAGGTGAACTACATCAAGGATCCTCCCGATGCGAAGACCCTGCGGGCGATTATCGCCAAACTGGAGGATCCCCCTACCGCCCTGGTCCGGCGGGACTCGAAGTTCAAGAAGTTGGAACTCGGCGAGGAAGATGTAGCGACTGCGGCTCAGGTCGTCGATGTGCTGGTGAAGCACAAACAACTGCTACAACGTCCACTGATTGTCACAACACGGAAGGCGATCATCGGACGTCCGAAAGAACGAGTGCGAGAACTGTTGGGTTAGTAGCTTGTCATCGGGGGGCGAGTACACCGTGTCCAGAGGCTTATACCTGGTCGCGTTGCCCCTCGGTTACGTCCTTTCGCCGGGCACCCTCCGTGTGCCTGGGTATCCCAAGGCCGTACTTCCAACCGCGAGAGAAGACGCGTAGCGACCGCCAGCCTCGAGCAGGCAGCGATCGGGAGTGTTTCTTTTATTGAAGTAGCGGGGTCCTGCCGCCGATACGAAGGGCTAGACGGGGGCTCGGGCTGTTTGTGCGACCGAGAGGCTTCACGTGTCGCCCCGTTTTTCCATAGTCTGGCCGGCTTGATCGTGGATCTATCTAATTTCTTGTATGTGCATGCGTAATCACGTTCGGACTCTCGTGCTGTGTGGTGCGATCGGCGCGCTGGTGGCAGGGTGCGCCTCGGTGCGGGATGTCCCACGGTCACGGGCGGTGCGTGCGGACGATCACCGTTGTCTCGCGCTGACGATGTATCACGAAGCTCGTGGTGAAGGCGAGGAAGGGATGCTGGCCGTTGGCGCGGTCGTCTTGAACAGAACGATGCATCGTGCGTTTCCTGATAATCCCTGTGCGGTCGTGACGCAAGGCGGCGAGACTCCGCCCTGCCAATTCGAGTGGTGGTGCGACGGGCGGAGCGACGAACCGCGAGAGGTCCGGTCCTGGCAGGCAGCGCTGTCGACCGCGGAACACATGCTTCGCGGGCGGGCCCAGGATTTAACTCGAGGCGCCTTGTACTTCCACAGCACGCGAATCCTGCCGCGGTGGGCGCATGAACTCCAAGTTACGCGACGCATCGGAAACCATGTGTTTTATCGCTAATCAGCGTTGACAGGGTGTTGCGTCTCGGCGAAGTGCTGGCTCGGCCAGACCTGACGGCGCGCTCCGCTGGTTGTGTCGTCTGGGATATGGTCTGGAATGCGGAGCCCGCGACCCACGCCACGGACTCCCTTCAAGGTTATTCGACCGTGACGGTGATTGTCTCGCACAGTCCCTCTTGGGTGTGGTGCAAGTCATCTCCGAGTTGCAGCGCGAAGGTGTACTCGCCTGGTTCCACCAAGGTTTCGAATGTTGCGGAACCGTCGCCGAAGTGGACCCACGGGTCAGCGCGTGGGATCTCTGTACCGGCCGGCAGACACTCGGTGTCAAAGCCGACGTGGTAATGTCCGATGCCACTCCGTGGCTCGTCCACTTCCTCAGGTATCGCGGAGATCTCGTAGCTTTCGATCCCGAACTCAAGCTGAATTGGGCTCGTGGCCGTGGCGCCGTCGGCGGACGATACAAAGACCACGCGCGGACTACCCTGCTCGGCGGCCTCGGCTCCAAATGGAAGGAGCGCGGCGATTACGGCGAGCCCGATGAACCCTGTGATGCCGAGGCGTGTACTCATTGATCTCTTCATGGCGTGTTCTCTCTCTGCAACAGAACGCTTGTATACCTATCCATCCGTGCGCTCGTCGTCCGGCGCTTGTCCAAACCTATGATGAGTCCGCTCTTGGTGGCCGGCACCGGTCGAGTTGCGGTTCACTGGTAGTCCGTGGCCAGCTGTGACAAGATCAGCACATTGTGGGACTGAGCGACCAAGCTCAACGGAGATTGATACAGATGAAGAAGTGGTACAGAGGGCTGCTGGCGGCAGCCGTGCTGGCAGCGAAAGTCAGTGCTATGCCAGGTGTGGCGTTTGCCCAGGCGGGAGACGTGTCCCGGGCGTTTGACGGGAATCCAGACCTGAATGGCGTGTGGCAGGCCATTGGTACGGCGCACTGGGACATTCAGGACCATCCGGCCGGTCCAGGGTTGCCTGACATGGGCGCGATTGGCGCAATTCCGCCAGGGCAGGGTGTCGTCGTTGGTAACGAGATTCCCTATCGTCCTGAGGCTCTGGAGCAGAAGCAACAGAACTTCGAGAACCGGTTCACCGACGATCCGGAGATCAAGTGCTTCATGCCGGGGGTGCCGCGGGCAACCTATCTTCCGCATCCCTTCCGGATCCTCCAAGGCGATCAGAAAATCATGATCGTCTACGGTTTTTCCGATGCAAATCGGACGATCCATATGGACAAGGACAACCCCGAGCCGGCGCCGATTGATAGCTGGATGGGGCGGTCCCACGGGAGTTGGGATGGCGATACGCTCGTCGTGGACGTCGCCGGCTTCAATGGTGAATCATGGTTCGATCGAGCGGGTAACTACGCAAGTAATACGCTGCATGTCGTGGAGCGGTACACCCCTATGGGGGCAAACGCGATCATGTATGAGGCGACAATCGAGGACCCCAATGTGTTCACCGAGCCCTGGACGATACGGATGCCCTTGTATCGACGTCTCGAAGAGCACGCACGGGTGCTGGAATTCAAATGCGTAGAGTTCACCGAAGACCTGATCTACGGACATTTGAGGAAGGTACCCACGCGCTAAAGCGAACAGGAGTCTCGCTGCGGGTGCCAGCAGGGCACAATGCGGTGTTGGATCTTAGAGAGTGAATGAATTTCGGCCGGGGGAGCGAACCCCCAGGTTTAATAGAGACAAAGGAGAAGGGTCATGCGAAAGAGAGCAGCCATGATCATAGCCGGTGCGGGGCTTGTAGTGATGGCCGCCGGTGTAGCGGTGCAGGCGCATCACGCGTTTGCGGCCGAGTTCGACGCGAATCGCCCCGTCCGTCTGCGTGGCGTCATTACCAAGATGGAATGGATTAACCCCCACTCGTGGATTCATATCGATGTTGAGGATGAGGGTGGTGAGGTCAATAGCTGGATGATCGAGGCAGGGCCGCCAGGGGCGCTCGTGCGGCGTGGCTGGTCGAAACAGTCCGTAACACCGGGTATCGAGATCCAGGTGGAGGGGTACCAGGCCATAGATGGTGATTTCCGGGCAAATGGGCGAGATGTGACGTTGCCAGATGGTCGGCGCCTTTTCGCCGGTTCATCCGGGACGGGTGCTCCGCTCGATGGCCGAGATCCGACTGAACAGGCTCCGGAGTAGCGATCTATGGTGTCCACGCGAAACACATTCACCTTCGTAGTAGCGGCGATGTTGATGGCGACAGTGTCACCAGCCCATGCTGCTGATTACCACCACGTTCACATCACCGCGTCCAATGCAACGGAGGCGGTTCGGTGGTATTCGCGGTATCTGGACTGCGAGCCATTGGCCGATCGGGATGATGGCGTCGAATGCGCCGGTGCACAGGTGGTCTTCGATGCGCAACCGTCGCTTGGGAGTAGTCAGCGCACCGGTATCGACCACATCGGATTCTCCTATGCCGATGTGGAGTCCAAGATGGCTGATCTTGAGGCGGTTGGTGTCGGCGGGGCAGGTGTGCGTTTGCAGCGATTCGAGGATGGGGCCACCTTGCGCGAGAATCCAGGGTGGTTCAAGTACGGGTTCATCTTTGATCCATGGGGAACTCGAATCGAGTTGCTGGAGGATGCCGAGGCCGTCGGGTTCCACCATATCCATCTGAGTTCGTCGGAGCCGGCAGCGACGTTGGCGTGGTACCAGGAGACGTTGGGCGGCGAAACGGCTCAGCTACGGGATCAAGTAGAGGGGCTTCGACTTGGCGACGTGTGGCTACTGGCGATGGTGCACGACGAAGGTGTTCCGGCCTCCACGACAGGGCGGGCTATCGACCACATCGCCTTTACTATGGACGATCTCGATACAGCCGCATCGACGCTTCGTGATGCGGGCGTCGTCATGCTTGAGTCGCCCGTGGTTCCAGAGGGCGGGCGGACCGCGGCGAAACGCGCGTTTGTGGCTGGGCCGGACAACGTGAGCCTCGCTCTCGTCGAGCCAGGATTTGCTGGCGTCGTCAGCGCCGCGACCGAGGCTGTGGACATTACGACCGAGCAGCGTGAGTACACCGTGCCCCGCACGCCATGGGGGACTCCGGATTTCCAAGGTGTGTGGACTGGTGACGCGGCTCATGGCATTCCGCTGCAGCGGCCCGAGGATCTCGGGGATGTGGCGTTGCTGTCGTCCGAGCAGGCTGCGGCGCGTCGCGAGCGGGGGACCCTGGGAAGCATCTGGGGCTACGAGTCGGAGTGGCGTGACACCACACTGGGCTACGTGAAGTCGGCGCCGTCGCGTCAAATCGCGATGGTCATCGATCCGCCAGATGGGCGTATTCCCCCGATGACGCCACGCGGCGAGGAACTGGTGGCGGCCGCGCGGGCCGCGCGTAGACCGCTCGCCGAGGGGCCAGAAGATTTGAGTTCCTGGGTGCGGTGCATTACCCGGTCCCTGGTGCCCTCGCCAGGTGTGTACAACAATGGGCTCCAGATCACCCAGGCCCCTGGATATGTGACCGTACAGCGGGAGATGATTCACGAGACGAGGATCATTCCCACCGAGGCGGGGCCGCATCTAGGCGCAGACATCACATCCTGGCTTGGTGACGCACGTGGGCATTGGGAAGGCGATACGTTGGTTCTCGAGATCACCAACTTCAATGGGAAGGCGCCCTATCAGGGGACGAGTGATGCCTTGACCATGACGGAACGGTACACACGTACTGGTCCCGATACGCTCGAGTATCAGTTCACCATTGATGATCCCGTTGTCTACACGCGACCTTGGACTGGCATGTTCACGTTCGTGCGTGACGAGACCCAGTACGAGCTCGTCGAATATGCCTGTCACGAAGGCAATTACGGGATGACCAACATCCTGAGTGGCGCTCGCGCGAGAGAGCAAGAGGCCGAATCCGGCCGGTAGCCTGCGGCTAGTCGGTCTCCCGTGGCCGGCGCGTGGCATGTAGGGGCATCAGCCAAAATATCGGTCTGATGCCTCCGCGGCCCAGTTCTTCAAGCCTCCAACAGTCCAATCGCTATACAGAGTCCGGCGCCCATGAGAATTACCGTCTCATGGGCGTTCGGCTGATCAGGGCACGCCGATGCCCACGGAGGCAGGCCTGTCTCGCTCGGGCCCTGGGCGTCGAGCAGATGTTCTCCGGGGCCGCCTGCGCGTGAGCCTTCACTGCACCTGCGGTGGTGTTGGCGTGTCCGCTGCGTCCCGCCGTATCGATCGCACGCTACAATCGGCGAATGGACGCGTTTGCCTGGTTGATCGATCCATTGCCAGTGAGGAAGTTTGAGCAGGAGTTTTACGAGCGACAGCTCTGTCTGATCCGGAGGCCGCACACGCGGTATTACGCTGATCTGCTCGATATCTCGGATCTCGATACCGTACTTGGTACGCATCGGGTGCGGCGCCCCGAGATCAACCTCGTGCGCGGGGAAGCGACGTTGGACCCGGGTACCTACACAGATGCGGCCGGTCGAGTTGATCCGGTTGCCGTGGCCAGGTGTTTCGACGAGGGGGCAACCGTCATCTTCTCGCAACTCCATCGTCGGGTTCCGGCGCTTGCACGGTTCTGCACAGCGCTTGGTCGGATATTTGGCGCCCGGATGCAGACCAACATCTATCTCACGCCTCCCGGGGCTCAAGGGTTTCGGCCGCACTGGGATACGCATGATGTGTTCGTGTTACAGCTCTCGGGTACCAAAGCGTGGTCAATCTATGACAGGCCGGTCGAGTTGCCTCTCAAAGGGCAAGCGTTCGACAAGGAGCGGGACCAACCGGGTCCGTTGACAGAACAGTTCCTGTTGGAGCCGGGACATCTCGCCTACGTGCCCCGTGGGCTCATGCATTCGGCAACGTCGACGACTGAAGCCTCGTTGCACATTACCCTGGGCCTGATGGCGTTTACGTGGACTGATTTCTTGCTCGAGAGTGTTGCGGCGGCGGCGTTGAAAGATGCGTCCCTGCGCCAGAATCTGCCGGCCGGATTTACCGGTGACACGATGTCGGTAGAGCAGAAGGCGCGTCTGTATCGCGAGAAGCTGGCTGTGCTGGAAACACAGCTTGAACCAGCCGAAGTCTGGCGTCACTTTACCGACGAGGCGCGGTCGGCGAATGCGCCTCTCTATACCGACGTACTCGAGACCAGGCTTCGATCTGACGGCCTGGAGATGAATACGCGACTGCAGCGTCGTCGCGATCTCCAGACTGACGTTGAGTGTGGTGCCGAACACTGTGTCATCTTGATGAGGGATCAGGAGATTTGCCTTCCTCTTCGTGTCCGTCCGGCTGTGGAGTTTGCCCTCAGCGGTGAGGTGTTTACGGTGCAGGATCTGCCGGATTGTCTAGATGATGACGGGAAGATCACACTGGCCGAGAGATTGGTCAAAGATGGGGTGCTGTGTCGAATGCCGGTCTCGGCTCCGGCCGGGACGTGAGAGGTGCGGTGTGCTGCAACGGTCGAAAATTGCGTGATTTTCCTCGGAGGGAGCGAGAGGGCTAAACCGAGTCTCGGTGTTCGGCGGAATTCTGAGCACGGCGCGAGAGTCTGGTTCGCTATGCTCGCG
>CAZPZZ010000101.1:0-15099 GCA_964591245.1 uncultured Vicinamibacteraceae bacterium
TCGGCATTTCCAACGATGCCCATGAGCAGATTATTGAAGTCGTGGGCAATGCCTCCAGCCATGACGCCCAGGCTTTCGAGTTTTTGAGAGTGGAGCAGTTGGGCTTCGAGGGCACGGCGTTCTTCGTCGGCTTTCACCCGAGTGCTGATATCGCGAATAAATGCGCTGAAGGTCCAGCCGGTGGCGTGTTTGAGTGGGCAGACAGTCAATTCGACGGGGAATTCTTCGCCTGTGCGGCGCGTCGCCGTGATCTCGATACGCCGATTGATTACCGGTCCTTCCCCCGTGACGAGGAAGTGCTGCATGCCTTTGGTGTGATTTGTCCGGTATCGTTCGGGAATGATGGTAGCGGTGAGCGTCCGCCCCAGGATTTCTCGCCGCGACCAGCCGAAGAGCTTCTCTGCCTGGGCACTCCAGTCGGTAATCACACTGTTCTCGTCGATCATGATCACGGCATCGAGTGCCGAGTCGATCACTTTGCGAAGCTGCGTGACAGAATCTGCGGTTTCAGTGCTAGGTGGAAGCCGTTTTCCGGTTTTGTCCTTTGTGTCGGTGGACGGGAGTCCATCTGAATCCATGTCACGATCCTGTCGGTGCTGATTCAATGGGGCTAGCGCCAGAAGGGACCATGGGTTGCCACCATGGCCTTCCGTGATGCAGCACCAGTATTCCGGTGAGCCAAGGTGTTGAGTGCCCACCGGTCCGTGTCAGTTTCCAAAGCTGTTCATTACGCTACAGCCGCGCTTGAACTGCAAGAGGCAATATTTGTCACGTTGCCTGACGTGGATTGTCTCCTGGTGGGTGGTCACATACTGCCGTCATCGCAACCGGAGTGTGGCACTGGAGAAACTGGTGATCGCGCTACCGGCGATGAAGCCACCGGCGAGTATGTACATTGGGTTCTTGATTTCTTCCCCGTAGCGACGGATCAGGTAGAACCGTGCGGCGAGGGCGGCGAGGGCGGTCCATCCCGCGACGGGATTGAAGATCAAGAGGCCAGTGGCGAAGAGCACACCGAGTTGTCGATCTGGTCCGCCAAGGTATTGGATGAGCGCTCCAGGTATGGCCCAGGTGATAAGTGCGCCGGCGAGTGATGGAGTGGCGCCGGCGGCGATCGTGGCTGCGGCGACCCGATCCCAGGGGGGAAAGAGGTCCGCATCGAAATAGTAGTCATGGACGGTGTAGACCACGATGAACGCGACGGCGAAGCCAATGAGTTCGGCCGTATATTGCTGCCGGCGTCCCGCAAGTTCGAGGTCGGGGCGTCGACCTCGGCCCCGAAGAATCCAGCCCGCTTTCAGGTCATAGCCCATATCGGCAAAAGCCGGACCGGTTGAGGCGGCGAAGCCGACGAGAAAGGTCAAGGGGAGGGGGGGGAAGCCGAGGGCCATGCCGATCAGCAAGAAGATTAAGGCCGTGGCGAAAGCCGGAAACCATCCGGAATGCATGGCGGCAATTCCGACGAGTAACTCCGAGACCAACGCGGCGACTGCGGCGAAGAGAACGAAGCCGATGAACTGGAGCGGCGACATCTGACTGGCGAGGCCGGCGAGAATGGCCATGGCACCGGCAGCGAGGCTGAACGCTGAGAAGGCACTAGACAGAGCGCCGCCCACCCGCTGGCCCCGGTCAACCGTTCGAGCCGAACCACGCAGATGTTTCCCGATCTGTATCAACGCCACTAGACCGGCCCCGATCATCACACCATGAGGCAGGAACAATGCGTGTACGTCGACGCCGAATAGTGGAGAGGAATAGCCTCGGACGAGAAGGCCTCCGCCGAACATCGAGAGCGCCCAGAAATTGCCAATCCAGGAAATGCCGACGATGTCCATTGGGATTCCTATGAGGTAGCCCAGCGTTCCGGTCAGTGCGCCAACTCCCAGCAGACGGGCTCGTCTTCCACCGGTGTCTCCTGCGATCATGCATTCCGCCGTGGCGACCCCGGCGGGCCAGAGTCCGGTGGCTGGAAAGAGCGTCGTATCGAAGAGTCGATAGAGAAGCGTGGCGTCGATTACCAGGCCGGCCAGTCCACCGAGGAGCATGATGGGTGCAAGGTCCGCGCGACCCGTGAGCCAGAGTAAACCCATTGGCAACAGCATGCCGTTGGCGCCCCCGAAGCTGGCGGCCGAGATGACGGTTTGCAACAGGTTCTGACGCTCAAGGTCGCGGAATCGGCCGCAGAGAGCGATGGGTATGCGGCTCGCCGCGATCACGGTAATCGCAGCGACGATGGAGGTGTTAGCGGTGATACCGACCCGGGTCAGTAATTCCAGGCCGATGATGGTACCCAAGATAGCGAGACCGAGGGCCAACGCAAGGGTTGTTGGCTCGAAGATCGAGGGGTGCCTCGGTCGACTGGACATGGCGGGAAGCCTATCAAAGACACGGTGGCATCGCGCGCCTGATGCGGTTGGCGGTTCGGCGAACGACTCGCATGGGCTAGAGGAGTTGGGCCACCGCCGCGCCAAGCAAGCGGCGAGCCAGAAGCACTGGCGTCCCGGTGAGCGTTGCCATTTTCTGACGCATGGCTTCGGAATAGCCCATGCAATGCATGACGATGAGATCAGCGGGGGCCAGCTCTCGGGCTGCATCGGCCCACCGGTCACCCTCATAAGGAGACGCGTGGCTTGCAATCGTGGCCGAAGGCGGGATCTGGTGTGCAAGCGGGACGAGCACTCCGACTTGCGTTGAGCTGCTGGCGAAGGCCGCCACGCCGTGATCGACGATGGGTTGGGCCTTCAGAAGAAGATGCCTCGAACGGAGTTCGTCGAAGGCGCCCGTACAGAGCAGTACGAGGAAGTCGTAAGGTACGCGATCGCAGCGCTCGACGATTTCGCTGATTCGCTCGTGAATGGCGGTCGCGCGCATCGTCGCTTCTGTACCGTCGGTAAGTCGTGAGACGAGTCGTGGTTCATCGCCTGTGGGAGCGAGTGCATGAATGTCTTCTCGGGAGAGGTGATCGAGCGCACCGAATTCCTCGATCTCGAGGTCGGCAGGCCACCAGGCTCGCAATTCATCAAGAATGTCGCTGCGAGGCGATTGGCCAATGGTGATGAAGGCGGCGCGCGTTCCCACGGCGCGAGGGTAACATAGGCTCACACGAGTGATGACAACAGCCACACGTACGATCGCAACTGAAGAACTCGGTCCGCTAGCCACTGGCGCCTGGATTCTCGGCGCCGGTGGAGGGGGTAATCCCTACCACGCCTTTCTCAACATCAGAGAGCTGTATCGTCAGGGGACACGAGTGGAGTTGATGGACCCTCGGGCATTGGAGGATACCGACTGGGTCGCATGTGTCTCCAATATGGGGGCACCGCTGGTCGGCGAAGAGCGGCTGGGGGATCCGCGAACGGCCGCCAAACCCGTGCAGATGATGGAAGAGTTTCTCGGCCAACGGTTCCGCGGTGTCATGTCGCTGGAAATCGGAGGGGGGAACGCGATCCAGCCGCTGCTGGTTGCGGCCATGATGGGGCTTCCTGTTGTTGATGCCGATTGTATGGGACGAGCGTTTCCTGAAGCTCAGATGACCAGCTTTGCGATCGGAGGACTCCGCTGCTACCCCTTCTGCCTGGCCGACATCCGGGACAACACCGTGATCATTCCCCGCGCGGCGAGTTGGAAATGGATGGAGCGAATCAGCCGGAAAGTGTGCACCGAGGTTGGTTCTATCGCGGCGACGTGCAAGGCGCCCCGGACCGGCAAGGAGGTCAAGGAATGGGGCATTCACGATACGACGACAAAAGCGATTCGGATTGGAAAAACGGTGCGTCGGGCACGGGACACGCACGAGGACCCCGTTGAGGCGCTGTTAGCGTTGGAAGATGGGCGCCGATTGTTTCGCGGGAAGATCGCCGACATCGAGCGGCGAACGACTGAAGGGTTTCTGCGCGGGTCAGCCGAACTTGAGGGGCTGGACGACTATCGTGGGCATCGCTTTCGTCTTGAGTTTCAGAACGAGTTCGCGATTGGTGTGCTCGATGGTGCAGTCACGGTTATGGTCCCGGAAATTATCTGCGTGATGGACAGCATTTCGGGAGAAGCGGTCGGGACCGAAACGCTTCGTTACGGACAGCGGGTCTCGGTGATTGCCCTCAGGGCCCCCGCTGTGCTGTTGAGCGATCGCGGACTCGAGCATGTCGGACCGCGCGCGTTCGGGTATGACCTGGATTTCCGTTCGGTCTTCGAGGCATCCGGAGCGGAGCGTTCATGAGTGACAACCTCTCTGTGCGGGGTGAGGGGGCCGGGCGATGAGACGTATCGGAATCGACGTGGGCGGTACGAACACTGATGCGGTGCTCATCGACGGCGACCGTGTGGTGGAGGGCGTCAAGACGACGACGACCGAAGACATCACTGGGGGTGTGCTGCAGGCCATCGACGACCTCGTGGCGACTCAAGGGACGGCCGGGGTCGGCCGGCTCGATGCCGTCATGATCGGTACCACGCATTTCACGAACGCCGTGGTCGAGCGTCGTTCCCTCTCACCCGTCGCAGCTCTTCGCATCGGGCTTCCAGCGAGTGCGTCCTTACCTCCCTTTATTGATTGGCCAGAGGACCTGACCGCGCTTGTGCGTGGTGTCGTGTTTCAGATCGAGGGTGGCCACGAATACGACGGTCGTGCACTTGTGCCCTTCGACGAGCTGGCGGTGCGTGATGCAGCGCGAAGGATCCGTGAGTTGGGGTTGCGTTCCGTCGCGGTCACGAGTGTCTTTTCTCCTCTCAAGCCAGATTGTGAGGAACGCGCCGCAGAGATTCTTCGTGAGGAATCGGACGGTGAGTTCGACATTACGTTGTCGAAAGAGCTTGGACGGATCGGGCTGCTGGGGCGTGAAAACGCCACATTGTTGAATGCCGCGATCATTGACCTGGCCCGGCACACGAGTCGGGCCTTTGCCGCGGCCCTGGCTGCCAGTGACATCGACGCACCGCTCTTCTTGACCCAGAACGACGGGACCGTGATGCGGGCAGCGTTTGCGGAACGTTACCCCGTGTACTGCTTTGCGTCGGGCCCGACGAATAGTATGCGTGGCGCCGCGTTCCTGTCAGGGATCGCGGATGCCCTGGTCGTCGACGTGGGGGGGACGACCAGTGACATTGGCTGCCTGAAGGCGGGGTTCCCTAGAGAGGCGAACAACGCAGTCGAGGTGGGTGGGGTTCGGACCCTCTTTCGCATGCCCGATCTGCTCTCGATGGGGTTGGGGGGGGGGACCGTGATCGGAGATGGGGTGGCGGTCGGCCCCCGTAGTGTGGGATTTCGTTTGCTGGAGCAGGGCCTGGTGTTTGGCGGTGACACGCTGACTGCAACCGACGTGGCTGTGTCGTTGGGGTTGGTGGACTTGGGGAGTGCGGCCTTGGTGGGCCATCTCGAGCAGGCAGTGCTCGACACGGCTTACGACACGATGAAGACAATGATTGCGGAGGGCGTCGACCGTATGAAAACCGATGCCAGTGATATCCCGTTGGTCGCCGTGGGTGGTGGGGCGTTTCTGGTGCCGGACACGATTCCCGGTATTTCCGAGGTGGTGCAGGTTCCCTACCAGGGTGTGGCCAATGCTGTGGGGGCAGCCATCGCGCAGGTGAGCGGAGAGGTGGACCAGGTCTTCAGCGATCTTGGGCGTGAGGACGCAATCGCGAGGGCGACAGCATTGGCCGAGCAGCGGGCCATCCTGGCCGGGGCCGATGCTCACACATTGGCTGTTGTTGATATCGAAGATTTGCCACTCGCCTACTTGCCGGGAGACTCGAGGCGGATCCGCGTCAGGGTCGTGGGTGAGGCCGCCAGTGCTGATTGATCGATTGGGTGCCGGGAGGGTCCCAAGGGCCCTCACGGAGGTTCCTCCCGTCTAGCGGTCTTCCTCGACGCGTTCCTCGGCACGCGCGCCGGATAGCAGGTTCGTCATGCCATAGTTCCCCTCATGGCATCCGTATTCGAACATCGGGAGTTTGCTCCGGGTCATCGGCACGGCGGCCGTCCACGGCTGTGTCCACATGGAGGCATCCTTTACCGTGAACTCATAGATCAGGACCGTGTCCGAGGCTCGCGTAAATCGCTCGACAAGGAGCAGACTGGATGTGGATGCGGCGAAGCTTGTTTCGCCAAGGAAGTTGGTGGTCTCAACGACCAGCGTGTCGTCCTCCCACCGACCACGCGAGTCTCCCGTCCACTGGCGGATGGTGGGGTCGAGGTGCGGGCGCCCATCAAGAGGGATGATGCGCGCATTGTGGACCATCTCGTTGAGGATGACCACGGTGTCTGGGGTCTGGAAGAGCTGCACGTTGTTGTTGTATGCACTCGGGAGCAGCGGTGGTCCGGAATTGAATCCGAGGATGCACCGTTCCGCTAGCGCCCGATCTTCAGGTCCGGCTGCGACATTGCCGAATAAGACGGAGAAGAAGCGGTTGGCACGTGTGCGTCCCGCGTCCGTGTATGGAATGGTTCCGGTCGGCGGATCGACGATCAACGACGTTCGTCTGTCATCGTTGATCGCCGTGCCATAGTCCCACCAGAACTGATTGTAGGCGCGCTCAACATCGCTGCCGATGCCAAACGGGCGTTCGGCTCCATCACGTCGATCAGCGTTTCGCGCATCCAGGGTCTGTGCTTCGAACGCGGCTGCTTCCTCAGCGGTCAAGAACTCCTTGTCGGCCAAGGCGGCGGGGCGTTCGAGTGGGGTAAGGGTTCTAAAATCCCAAACCCCTTGGAGGTCCGGAGCCCCCCATGCTGTCCGGTGGTCTTGCTGACCCGCGAGAATATCCGGTGCCGTTACCATGACCGTGAGTGTGGCCAGGGCGAGTTGCGGAATCCATCCATGTAACGAGGCAGCGGTGCGACGCATGTGGTCCTCTCTTCGGGTACGACGCCAGTCAGTACACGGCATGACGAGACCCGTGGCTCACCCGACATGGGCAGGGCGTTTCGAATTCGAGCGATCTGGAATTCCGTGCTCTCAGGAGCCTTCCATCGCGGCGCCGGCCAGAATGTTGGTCAATCCGTAGTTCCCTTCATGGCAGGCGTACTCGTAGACCGGCTCTGGATTGTTCTTCATTGGTACAGTGTAGGTCCACGGCCGTGTCCAAACGGCCGGGTCGTCGATGGTGACGTCGTACTGTAGCGTGTCGGCGTCAACACGAGTAAACCGTTCGATGAGCGTGAGATTGCGGGTTGTTGAACTCTGCAAGAAGTTTGTTTCACGCAAGAAGTTTGTCGTCTCGACCACGAGCGTATCTCCGTCCCAGCGGCCTCGGGAATCGCCCGTCCATTGCGGAATCGTTCCATCGAGGTGATCGCTGCCGTCGAGAGGGACGATCCGCGCGTTGTGATTCATTTCGGCGAAGAGGACGACAGTGCTCTCGGTCTGAAAAACCTGCACGTTGTTGTTGTACGCGCTTGGTGCCATCGGTGGTCCGGAATTGAAGCCGAGTATGCAACGAACCTGAAGGCCACCGGGGCCCAGATCTTCTACAAATCCGCCTGGGGTGGGTTCATGGCTCGACACCCCTTCCCGTGCTTCCCGTAATTGCGCGCGTCGCTGCTGGGCCTCTTGCGTCAAGGTCGGAATGCGTCCGTCCGGCGGGTCGATCACGAGGGAGGTACGCTCGGTGGTGACGACCGTTCCTTCATCGAACCAGAAGTCGTTATAGGGTACGACGCGGTCCGAGGTGTCATTGTCGCGACTGCGTTCTCGAATGGTTTCGGCCGCAAACTCAGCTGCCTCCTCCGCCGAAAAGATTTCGTTCTCTGACAGGTCGTCTGGGCGTTCCATCGGCGTCAGGCTGCGAAAGTCCCAGACTCCTTGCAGGTCCGGGGTTCCCCACGACGTACGCGGTGTGTTTGCCGGGCCTGATTGTCCCGCCGCCGCGGTTGACACGAATGACGCGAGCAGCACACCCATTCCCAGACCGTTCCATACTCGGTAGCGCATCTCTTGCTCCTTGACGTTGTGGTTCCGACGCTGTCCCGCGATCGCCCTAGGCGATGCGGCTGATTGTATGGCGTTGGAGCGGTCTTGTGCAGTGAAATGATAGTTTCCATTAATCAGAGAGAGACAGCGTGCGTAGCCGCTGGTCGACGAGCATGCCCCAGCCTTGGTTGGCCCGAGGGTTCGCTGGGCTAGGGTGCGGAATCTCATGAATCGGGTACTGCGTGCCGAGCGCGGCTTCGGCACGCAGACGGGCGAACCGCCCGACGCCGAGGATCTGATCAGGCTGCAGAACCTCACAGAGAGCCCGTAACGATGCATCACACGCCGTAAATAACGGTTGACGTTCGGTAGTTGGTAACTTGTCTGGAGTGCGGTTCTTACCGCCTTCCTCCATGAAGCTGAGTGGGCAGTAGTTCCACACAAAGTGGTGCTGAAAAAATCGCTCAGGGGTACCGAAGCGTTCACGTACCCATCCCCACAGACGTGCACCACTGATTTCGGAACGGGGGCAGCGAAAACCGAGCACCGGGCGCTTCGGGTGTTCCGGCACGGGTTTTGAGATTGTTCCTGAGATTTGCATCCAATCTCGTACCGTTTTCACTTCCCCGAATGGAACACCGGTTTGCGCCATGCCCCACGGTCCGGGATTCATACCGACGAACAGCCATTGGCACTTGGCCGGCACGAACCGCCGCACGTACGCCTCGGCCGAACCCCGTGCGTAATCGAGTGGGTTGTAGACATGTGTCACCGGTGGTTGAAAGCGCAAATGACTGACCTCCGTACTCAGTGATCGCATCAGCCGGACCACGTTCCTTGCTTCGGGGTGTACCGTCTTCTTTGAGTTCACGGAGAGAAGCATACCGGTCAGGGCGCTGTAGCGAACCGGTATGGGACGTTGGGGCCGTTCACGATGGGGCTCGCTCTGTGGTTATTGCGCGGCGGACGGACCACCTACAATCTGTCAAAGTCCATCTGACACGGTGGCAGGCTTGACGTTTCCCTGCTGCGCGGGCATCCTCGCGTGCACGTGTTACGTTGTCTGGCCGTACGCCAGAATCGTTCGGTTCGGAATACTCTATGCGTACATCTACCGCCCACGTGTCAGATCGACGGTGCGCTGAGCGTCCTACGGAGCTCGAGGCGCGGGCCCTCGTCCAGGTTGACGATCTCTCGGAGCTGATGGACCGAGCCTCTGACCTGCGAGACGAGGGGTTCGGCCGTCTTGTGACCTATTCGAAAAAGGTCTTCATCCCGCTGACGAAGCTGTGCCGAGATGTGTGTCATTACTGCACCTTTGCAGAGCCGCCAGTGCCTGGAGTGAAAGCCTACTTGACCCTCGATGAGGTGGTGGACATTGCTCGGCGCGGTGCTGAAGCCGGTTGTCGAGAGGCGTTGTTTACGCTGGGGGATAAGCCGGAGCATCGCTACCCCCAGGCCCGTGCGGAGCTGGGCGAGCTCGGTTGTACGTCGACCATCGATTATCTCTGTGTGGCGGCCAAGGAAGTGTTCGAGGCCACGGGGCTCTTGCCCCATGCGAATCCTGGTGTGGTCACGCGTGAGGAACTCGCGGCCCTGCGAGAAATTTGTCCGTCACAGGGGATCATGCTGGAAAGCGTTTCCCGGCGATTGATGGAGCCAGGCCAGGCGCACTTCGGGTCTCCGGACAAGGATCCAGAGGCGCGACTCGAGACCATCAGATGGGCAGGGAAGCTACGTATCCCCTATACCTCTGGCATCCTGATCGGGATCGGTGAAACCCGTCGCGAGCGTATTGATTCACTTCTGGCGCTTCGTGATCTCCACGACGAGTTTGGCCATCTTCAGGAGATCATCATCCAGAATTTTCGAGCAAAGCAGGATACTCGGATGGCGGGGCATCCTGATGCTGATCTGGAGGAACTTCTCTGGACCATCGCGAGCGCACGGATCATTTTTGGCCCAGCCATGTCGGTCCAGGCTCCGCCGAATCTCAGTCCAGGGGCATTGGAGCCGCTCGTGCGAGCCGGGTTGAACGATTGGGGTGGGGTCTCTCCCGTGACACCGGACCATGTCAACCCAGAGGCGCCGTGGCCGCATCTCAAGCGGTTGGCGCGTGAGACCGCGCGTGAGGGGAAGGTCTTGACTCCCCGGTTGACCGTATATCCAAGGTACGTCGGTGATCCTGAGCGGTGGCTTGACCCATCCCTGCGCACGGCCGTTCAACGAGAGGCTGACGCGGATGGGTTGGCGCGTGGCGATGCGTGGTCACCGGGCGACGGCGATGCCGTGCTTCCTGGGGAGTTACTGCGACTCGTTCAGACAAGGCATTCGGCACGGCCGAGTGGTCGAATCGAGGAGCTGTGTGCGAGGGCGGCGACCGGCCCTGCACTCGATGAGGGAGAGATCGCAGAGTTGTTTACTGTCCGTGGCGATGATCTTGTGGCGGTAGTGAGCGCGGCTGACGCGCTGCGCCAGCAGGTCAACGGTGATACCGTCACCTACGTCGTCAATCGCAACATCAACTACACCAATGTCTGTTATTTTCGGTGCCAGTTTTGTGCCTTCTCGAAGGGGCAGCTGAGCGAGAACCTTCGTGGTGCGCCCTACGAGGTCGCACTCGATGAGATTGCCAGGCGGAGTGTCGAGGCGTGGGACCGCGGGGCCACCGAAGTCTGTATGCAGGGGGGGATCCACCCCGAGTACACGGGCGAGACCTACCTGCAGATCTGTCGTGCCGTCAAAACGGCCGTCCCCCAGATGCACGTGCATGCCTTTTCGCCGTTGGAGGTCTGGCACGGCGCAGAGACCCTTGGAGTCTCGCTGGATGATTATCTGACACGCTTGAAAGAGGCTGGACTCGGCACGTTACCGGGGACGGCAGCTGAAGTGCTGGATGACGAGGTTCGGAGCACGTTGTGCCCTGACAAGCTGTCTACTGATCAATGGTTGTTGGTGATGGAAACAGCCCATCGTGTGGGTTTCAACACGACGGCGACCATCATGTACGGGCACATCGATCGCCCAATCAACTGGGGGCGACATCTGGTGCGCCTGCGTGCGCTGCAGGCGCGGACAGGTGGATTCACGGAATTCGTGCCTCTGCCCTTCGTGCACATGGAGGCGCCCCTCTATCTGAAGGGCAAGGCTCGTCGCGGACCGACATTTCGGGAGTCCTTGTTGATGCATGCGGTGGCCAGATTGGCGCTGCATCCAGTGATTCCCAATATTCAGGCCTCCTGGGTGAAGATGGGGCCGCGTGGTATCGCCGAGTGTCTCCGGGCCGGTGTGAACGACCTCGGTGGAACGTTGATGAACGAGAGCATTACGCGGGCGGCAGGGGCATCGCACGGTGAGGAGTTGCCGCCTGAGCAGATGGAGGAGCTGATCGGCAGGGTGGGTCGAAGACCGCATCAGCGCTCGACAGCGTATGGTCGCCCACCAGCTGATCAGGTAAGACGATCGTTTGGCGCCGTTGACCTGCAGCCCACCCTACGGCTGGCGGCGTCCAAATGGTCCAGGTCGGGCCGCGGAGACGGATTGGTGAGACCGGGGCTTCAGAGCGGGTCAGGGGAATGACACGGGGCGCGTTCACGGCACGACCTGGTCCGAGGCACTGACTGGCGAGTAGCCTGTCTGGCGTGCTCCGAGCTGCCTGCCTTACTCGCCATGGTGCCGAACGTAGCGGGATTGCCACTGCCATGTGAGACAAGCCCAGAAAAATCTGTTGAGCTAGGTTGGTTCGTTCGGGCGTGGATGTTCCTGTACCGCGCGAGCAGCGGTCGCGCGATCCGCGATGGAGATGACAGTCGAGGCGATCAGGAGGTAGCTCATCGTCTTCCCCAGGCCAATCAGTGTGGCGCTGACTGTACTCAGCGCGGTCAGGCGGGCGCCAGCGATGAAGAAGATCGGCACAAAATAGAGGATCCCGTTCCAGCGTCCGATGGCGTTCATCAACAGTTGTTTTCGTTGAAAGAACCAGTATGAATCAACCACGTACTGGCTGAACGCTACGATGATCAGGAGAGGCAATGCTGCGGGTGCGAGCCCGGCAATGGCTGCACCGGTGAGTCCCGAGGTGACGAATAAGCAGTCGGTGCTGTGGTCGAAGAGTTGGCCGCCCGGGGAGGCCGTGCCAGTGCGACGGGCGATGATGCCATCCCAATAGTCGGTAAGCACCGCAAGGGACAAGCCAGCGAAGAGGGTGGCACCCGTTGCCAGGCCGGGGCGCGCGATGGCGATGCCAACAGGGAGAGCCAACAGGAGTCTGACGCTCGTCAGTAGATGCGCCATGTCCAGTGATACCTACTGACCGAAGAGGTCCCGTTGGGCCCGACGCCAGAATGCGACGCCGATGAGTGCGTTGAAGAGGATGAAAAAATTGTGCTGGACAAAGCCAAAGGCGGCCATCTGGCCTTCGTTATCCGGGAATAACACCACCCAGAAGGTAATGGCGGCCGCGCGCATCGGGGTGGGGACGGTGGCCGCGAAGAAAATGACGGGAAGATATCCGAGCAGCGACAGAAATGAAGCGTCGATTCCGAAGAGTCGCAGGGCGAGCGTGTAGACGCCCACGGCGGTGAGCAACGCCGGAGAGCGTAAGAGAAAGAAGCCAACGTAGTGCGACAGCCGTGCTTGCCGGAACGCATGAAAGATTCGCTTGTCTCGGAAACGGTGCTGCGGCAGGAGAACGCCGCGGAAATAGAGCAGCCACAGAATGAAGACGAACGCGGCAGTTGCGGCAATGTATGGAATGAGCCCGAAGACGGGCGGTAGTGTGCTTGCGCTAAAGAGATACCCGAGTGTGGCCCAGATGAGTAGATAGAAGACCTCACAGAACATGATGAACAGCATGACGGAGCCAACTTCCCACCCTGGCACCTGGTCACGCTTGTTCAAGTAGTAGGCCATCGCGCCCTTACCGATTTGTTCGTTGAACACGGAGATGATGTAGGCACTGGCACGAATAGGCAGAATGTCGCGGTATCGAATTTTCTTGATGAACCAACTCAGGGCCTGCGTGACGACGAGCGTGTCGATGACGAAATAGAATCCCGAATAGAGCATCATGAGGCCGGCCCAGGGCAGCCATTGGACAGTGGCAAAAACCTGAACCATGTATTCGGGTAGTGACAATCCTTCGCGCGCCGCGGCCCCGTTGAGGCGGAAGTAGAGATAGATGAAGCAGCCTGCGGTCAGGGCTAGGAATGCGGCCCTTCCAATTGGATTCCGCGTGGGAGACGCCCCCGTGCCGGGTGTGGATGATTCGTGATCGGGTGAAGAGGATGCACTTTCGGTGGGGTCGCTGGGCATGTGGGTGTCGGGAGTCGTCATGACGTAATGGTCTCGTGGCGCGCGAGTTTGGAGATGGTGGTCGATAAGGACGTGAGCGTCACGCCGAGATCGCCATCTGCGTTATGAGGCACCACCTCATCTGCGGTGATCACGTCGATGACGGTCGGTGTCATGCCGCCGCGCTTGACGAGGCCGCCGACGGTCGCGGCCAGGCGAGCGATGCCGATAGGCAGGGACGTGATTGTGGGAGTGGTGCCCAGGTGCCGGCCCGTTTCCAGAATCAGGTCCCGATAGGTGGTCGTCGTCGGGCCGGCGAGTTCGTGCACGCGTACACCAGGCGGTCGCCGATGGCATGCACCGAGGATGGCGATACTGAGGTCGTCGATGTCCAGTGGTCGCAGCGAGTGGTGCCCTCCGCCCAGTATGCGTACCGAGGGTTTAGCGGCCAGGTGGAGCAGGGCTCGTGCGCCCGCCGTCTCGGGTCCGAGGAGGATTGGCGTGCGGATGATGGTGGCCGAGAGGGCAGATTCGTGGACCAGGTGTTCAGCGTCGCCTTTCGAGCGGTAGTAGCGATTTGTGGCCTGTGGGTCGGCGTCAAGCGTGCTGACGAGGACGAGGTGCTGGACATCTGTGGCGGCGGCGGCGTCGAGCACCGCACGGGTGACGTCGACGTTCGCGGTCTGATACGTCGTTTCCGGTCCCTCGATGAGGATGCCCGCGAGGTGCACGACTGTTGTGGCGCCGGCAAAGGCAGCGATCAGGCTATCAACGTGTCGGTAGTCGATGAGGCTGGGTGTGACCTGGACCATGGATGGGAGCGTGGCGGCGGCACGTTCGCTCCGGACGGCTGCAACGGCCTGCAGGTCATCCTGCTCCGAAAGTTGGCGGAGTAGGGCTTTGCCAACGGCACTGTTGGCTCCAGTGATAGCGATTTTCATACGTCACACTCAAGTTTGCATGATGCCTGGCTGAAAGCGTACCACCGTGAAGGGCTTCGAACTGTTCGAAAGTCTGAGGCGTAGTCGACGTCCGGATTTTCACCGAAAAGAGATGCGGGGCTCAACCTGACGGATTTGCTCCCCAGAATTTTCGATGCGGCCCAGTAGTTGTTCGACGGTGGCTTTCTGTTGTGGAATTTCGAGTGTCGCGGCGATGTCCGCGAGCGGTTTCAACACGAACTGTCGTTCATGCATCCGTGGGTGTGGAATCTCCAGTGTCGGGCTACGAATTGTGTCAGCGTCATAGAGTAGTAGGTCCAGATCCAATGTCCGTGGCCCATTGGGGAAGGGTGTGGCTTTGCCCGCTTGGTATTCGATGGCTTGCAGTGCTGCGAGGAGGGCACCGGGTTCGAGCTGCGTTTTGATGCGCACGACCGCATTCCAAAAATGGTCCTGACTCGTATAGCCCACCGGTGACGTCTCGTAGATCGGAGAGACCAGTTCCACGTGCATGGCTCGTTGCAGATGTCTGATTCCATCTGCCATGTGTCGTTCTTTGTCGACGTTACTTCCGAGTGCGATGAAGGCGGTGTGCCGGTCGATACAGTGAGTAGGTGTGGGATTGACGGCGTTGATCACACCGCCACGGGGTGTCAGGGGTACGCGCTTCTCGGAAATGTTGGGGGAGAGGGAAGCCATCTATCGCGCGTCTTCACTCATGACGATGCCGTCAATGATGACCCCGATGCAATGGGTCGTGTATTCGAAGGGATCCCCATCGAAGAGGGCGATGTCGCCGGCTTTCCCGATCTCGAGCGATCCGACGCGATCGTCGATGCCAAGAATCGTCGCGGCCCCGATGGTAATGGTGGCCAGTGCGGCGTCAAAGGGAAGACCATGTGCTGCCGCCATCCCTGCTTCGAATAGGACAACACGTGTTCGTGGAACGTATGGCTCGA
>CAZPZZ010000102.1:0-15002 GCA_964591245.1 uncultured Vicinamibacteraceae bacterium
CTGCCCTGTCCGCGCAAGGCGCAGCCCCGCGAAAGTCTCAGCGTATCGCTTCGACGCCCGTCTGCGTGACGAGGCGGCCTTCCACAGCGCCTACTGGCTAAATATGGACCGCGACTGTATCCCCCAGCGGCCGGCAACCCGCGTGATGATAAACAGTCCATCTATCTGATCAATCTGCTCGTTTGCACCGTCATAGCGGCTGGTGATCACCGCAACATGCACCTTACCGGGATACGCCTGCACCACAGTCCGACGGTCCCACCCGCTGTGATCCCATCCAAATCGCTGTGCAAACCGGGTGAAGTCAAACCGCTCGACACAGTCGTCAACGGTCCGCACAACCCCGACCGCTCCCTTCGCGAACAGCACATGGGGATAGTGGAACGTCTCACACATCGCCAGGGCGTCACGGGCGTTGAACGCCGTCATGAACCGGTCGAGCACACCCATGGCCGCATTCTCTGCCGCGAATTGAGCGGAGATCCCCGCACCAAGCGTGAGCCACACCAACACGCCGCAGACCAGTCTGCTAGACCACACGCGCATCTCGCAACGCCGCAATCTCGGAGGCGGTATAACCGAGTTCATCAAGAATGTCGTTCGTGTGCTCACCCAGCAAGGGAGCCCGGCACCACGGGCCGCCAGCATCCGCGGACATCGAAAAGGGCGTCGTGGCGACGGGCGCAGGTTTGGGGGCACCGGGATAGGCGAGCTCCTGGAAACATCCAGCCACTTGCACGTGAGGATCATCAAGCGCTTGCTGCGGGGAATACACAGGTCCCGCAGGTATGCGCGCGTGCTCGAGTGCCCCCAGGGCCTCGTGCGATGTCCGCTCGGCGCACCAGGCGGCCATGCGCGTGCTAATGACCTCGCCGTGGTCAGCACGCGACACATCATCCTTGAACCGCGGATCATCCAGCCAATGCGATTCACCGATGAGCGTCGTCCATCGCTCGAACAACGGCTGGCCGATACTCTGCACCAAGATCCACCCATCGCGGGTACGGAACGTATCGGATGGCGCAGAGATCTGGCTTCGATTGTGGGTGGCGACACGATCTGGGGCAGTCATCCATTGCTCAATTAACGTCGAGTTCGCAACCGTGAGCGCCGAGGTCAGGAGTGACCCTTTTACCTCCTGCCCGCGTCCCGTCTCACGACGCTGCATCACGGCGGCCAGCGTGCCCACCGTCGCGCTCAATGCGGTCGTGAAATCCACCCACGGCACATAGCTCTTACTGGGTGCATCAGGGCCACCCGAAAGGTGCATCGCCCCGCACATGGCCTGCCCGATACCGTCGAACCCTAGCTTGTTGGCATAGGGCCCATCGCCCCCAAAGGCGGACACGCTCGTCAGAATAATCTCGGGCCTCTGCACCACAAGCGTCGCGTAATCGAGCCCCATCGCCTCCAGTGCGGTATCCGGCAGATTGGCAACGACGACATCGGCGGTACCGACAAGCCTGCGGACCACCCCTCGTCCAGCTGGCTTCATCGGGTTCAATGTGAGGCCGCGCTTGTTCCGATTGACCTGCATGAAGAGCGCCCCGTCACCGGACGGAGTCATCGGCACCAGAAATCGATCTTCACTTCCGGCCACTTTCTCGATCCGGATCACGTCAGCTCCGAGATCTGCGAGCAGGGCAGCGCAAAACGGCCCGGCAATGTAGCGGCCGAAATCAAGCACGCGTAGCCCGTGTAGCACCCCTTGCATCAGATTGACCTCTTCTCCTCCGCCGCACGGCGGCGCCCTCCTCACGTCCCAACCGGTGGCGCCCAGAACGTCACAGCGCGCATCCCGCTGATCAGTACGCCCAGAGCCTTACCCCGAGCAAGCCGTAATACCAAGCCATGGCAATCCCTATGACATTCACGCTCGTGACCAGCTGCGCATGCAGCCACACGCCCCTGCCCACCACCAGCCACTGCGTCCGGTGCTGCCACACATACCACACGCTGAAGAGGCCCACAGCAGCCCAGACCAAGGACACAAACCACAGGCCTCCGGAGTAAATACTGAACACCGCCAGTTTCGAATCATCAACGTCTTGGAGCACCCACGACAGCGCAAAACAGGCTGCCGTCACGGCCGGCCAGGCCCGCACGGAGATCAGCTCGACCGGCGCCAGTCGACCGAACCATTTCCGTGGTACCCAGACCAGTGCGAACACAAGTGCACTCAGGTTCAGTGAAACCCCGAGAAAAAACATCGCCCACCGGAACCAGGGGATGAGCGCCGGCACCCGTTTGAGCGTACCGATCTGCCCCTGCAGGAATTGGTCGCCCTCTGCCGAGGTGACCTCCGCCAGGGACGCAACGGCCCCGTCCTCTTCTCGGTACAGCCCCTGGCCCACCGGAATCCAGCGAAACGGCTCGCCGAGCAGCGGCGCCATTACGAGCGCTCCATCCTCTGCGTACACCCGGAGGCTACCGAGTACCAGGGCACGTGGCCGGAGTATTTCCTGGCGCACGCTCGCCGGCTCGTAATAGCCTTCGACGTGGTTGAGGTCCTCCGTCACCGAGGGCTCCGGCTCTTGCGCCTCCAGGTCTCGCGTCAGAAATCCGCGCAGCAACTGATCCACCGCCCCCGCGGTTGCGCCGTTGCTCGCGTTGATAGAAAAGAAATACCCCCGATCGTGCTGTGGCAAATACGCATATTGCGAGAAGAAACCGTCGATTGCACCGTTATGTCCCTGATACACGAACCCATCCCCGTCGAAGCTCCCGTTGCCGAGACCATAGCCCAGCGCCAGGCGCGTCGCGGCCAGCGTCGTCTCGGCACGTTCCATCCGCTCCAGCGACGACTCGCTGATCAGCCGTCCCTCACCGACCGCACCGCGCTGAATGAACATCCCGAGCAACCGCGCCATATCCGCCGCGCTGGCCGCAAGCGAACCGGACGGCCGCTGAAGGATGTGCACATACGGCTCCCGCGTCTTGCCATCGGCCTGATAGCTGGCTGCGACGCGCTCATCGTAGTGAAACGTGGCGCTCGTCATCCCGAGGGCCTGAAAGACCTCCCGATCAGCGAACACTTCAAACGTCTCACCTGCCGCCTTTTCCACCACGTAACCGCCGATGGCCGGTCCTATATTGGAATAGGACATCCGCGTACCCGGACGCCATCTGGCCCTACGAGAGGTTGTGTTGTATGTGATGCCACCGAGCACACTGATCGTGGGGTCGCTGGCCACGTAATCCCTAGGGTGAATGTCGTCAAATCCCGCGGTATGCTCGAACGCGTGCACCAGGCGAACGGGATCCGTAGTCGACCACGGGTTTTCAATGCCCACCTCGGGAATGAAATCCCGCAAGATCATGTCGAGCGACAGGACACCCCGCTCCTGGAGGATCAGCACCGCCAGCGCCGTCACTGTTTTCGAGATTGACCCCACCCTGAAGAGTGTGTCTGGTCCAACCGGTCGCCTCGTCGCACGATCGGCCACGCCGCTCCCGCCGGTCCAACGCACATCGTCGCCGAGCACAAGTGCACCGATCAGGCCCGGGGTATTCTGCTGCTCCAGTACGGCCGCCAAGCGGATCTCAAGCTCTGCGATTGTCTGCGGGGGCGCCTCCGCCGCCGCAACAGCTCCACTGCTACCCGCCAACACCCCCAACAGCACGATGTATCGATGCACGTCCCCCTCCAGCCACGTTTCACCGTACGGGGAGCATGGCACGGCAGCAGTCGATGAACAGTATCACCACCATCTGACGTCGCTCACCCCTGGAAGACCAAACCGAACCTACGGTGCTCGACGAACCCGCCTCGAGTCTATCTCGCCATCGCGGCCACGAGGCCCTTGGCATACTGCTCCATGCCGAAACGTCGACTCCGATCGATGGCTGCCCGTGACATCGTGGCGAGTTGCTGCCGCTCTCCCTCTACCCGACCGAGTATCTCCGCAAGCAACGCTGGCGCTCGAGGCGGAATGACATACCCTTCGCGGCCATCGCTGACAAGATCAACTGCTCCAGTGTGTGTGGTCGCCACGACAGGCACGCCGTGGGAAAGCGATTCCAGCAGGGCCAAGCCGAAGGTATCGCTCACGGATGGCAACACCAGCAAATCCGCCCATTGATACAGCCCAGCCAACTGTCTTCGCGGCACTCGCCCGAGCAACTCCATTGTTTCTCTGAGTTGCGCCCTGGCAAGAGTAGTCAAATCCAGTTGGCCAGCAACTTTCACGGCGAAGCGTGTCGGCCCAAGCTGCTTAAGCGCAACATGGAGGTCGCCGATACCTTTTCGCAATGCCTCATCGCCAACAAAAAGCACCCGCAGCGGACCACCATGCGGGCTCCATGCGCGAACATTCTCTGGAAACTGAGGCAATCCGAGCGGTACGACCACGCATTTTTCGCCCGCTGCCCAGGCTGTGTCCACCAAATCTCGGGCAAAACTTGAGCCGCAAATGATCACGTCGGCCAGGTCTGCCTCTGCACGTTGTCTGTCGTCATATTGCGCAAGCCATGGATCAGGACCGGGAGCAGTCGTCCAGCCTCGATATGTATCCGCTTGCTGCATCACGAGTTCCATTTCAGCCCGTCGCGGCGCCGTTGCCAGATCGAGAATACGGCGCAATCCCGCCTTCCGCGCGCTCTCAAATATTTCTAACGCCGCCGACGAATAGGCAAAAACCGCTCCTGCACCACCAAGGCCAGCGCGCGCAACACGGTCACCAAACTATGTCCCGCCCCAAAGCCAGGCTTCTGTCACATGCCCTCTGTCCCGCGCCGTTTGCACACGTCTCCTGTACTGAACACCCAATATCGGAAATGTGCGGATTAATTCAGACGGAAGACCCGGGGCCATTCGACCATATAGCCGCGACAGCGCGTTCAGCTGAATCTGTTTATCGATCGTGCCAACACATCGCGTCAGCCACGTATTACCGATACAAAAATCGGTGTAAAAGCAGCCGAGTAGCCCCGCACGGTAGAGTGCCAACGGGACCGCGTACTGCCGTCTTGCCCCCAATTGGCAGACAATGACTTTCTTATTGCTCATCCCACGATGTCCGACCCGACCGGGATCTTACCTATCGCCGCCAGGCGAGCACTGACCTCTACGACACTTCACGCGCTGGAGCAACGATCCGGTGTGGATGCGACGAGCGTGCACGAAACGCAGGCAATGAAGGGACGATCGCCCGTGAAGCGACGGGCGACCAGTGGGAGGACGTCGCGGGCGGCATCGTCGATGACGCGTCTGTCATTCTCCAGACTGGCCTCTCCCCAGACACCCAGAAGAAAATGCGAGAGCGTCCTCGTAATCCGATGCCCGCCGGACTGCTTACGGATCTACCCGATCACGGAGGGGTTGCGTTGGAGTGAACGTGACCACCGCCACACGCATAGTCCCTCGACTGCGTCGCCCTGTCGCGGCTACCGGTTACGCCCAGTAGGATTCTCCGGCGTACCGCACTCCTCACCGAAATAGCCGTTGCCGCCGCAATACCGGGAATCCTGCAGTTGAATCAAAATACCATCGGGATCGGTAAAGTAGAGTTCTGGGGTGCCACCGGGCGCCCCACCGCGATCGGGCATCCGCATAGTGACATACGACTGTAACGGACCGACGGGTCCATCACCGTCCTCGCGCGGCACTACGCCATACCCCTCGAGCACGTCCAGAATCCGATCGACATCGAAGTCGTCGACCGTCAGACACGCATGATGAATGATGGAGCCTTGGGGACCACCACCGGCCCCTGCGAGCGCAAGGAACTGATTGCCTGACCCGACACGCAGCACGGGGAGCGCCCCCTGATACGTGTCGATGGGCATCCCAAAGAGCCGCTGATACAGCGCGATCGACCGCTGCTGGTCCGTCACGAATAACGTGAAGTGATTGTAGTCCCGCAGCGTCAAGAGCCCAGCCGTAGGAGCCGGCTCGGGCGTTTCAAGACAATCCTCTCCGAGTAGCCCTGCGCCGCCACAGTAGGTACTGTCCTGAAGCTGCACGACGATACCATCCGGGTCACCGAAGTAGAGCTCCGGAGTCCCCTCCGGTGCCCCGCCGAACTCCGCACCTCTCATCCGCACCCGTGTCTCCATCGGATCCGAGTTTCCGGTGAACGCGATACCGTGATCGGCCAGGATACTCACGATGCGGTCAGCATCGAAGTTATCAGTCGACAGACAGAAATGACCGATACGTGGCGTCGCGCTGGCCCCTCCACCGATAGCCATGAACTGCGGGCCATCGCCGACCCGGAGCACCACAGTATTCGCCTGCCGTGCAGCGATAGGCATGCCGAACAACCCTTGGTACCACGCAAGTGACCGCGCTGGATCGGACACGCTGATGGTCATGTGGTTGATGGCCGTGATCGGGATCGGCGGACCAGTTTGCGCAAACGCGCGGGGCGTGCTGACCGCCGCCGCAAGTGCCCCCAGAAAAACACGCCGGCTGACATACCCGTGCTCGTCAACGACAACCTTGTGCTCCCGTTCACTATTTGCTTTCATCATCGCCACATCCTTTGTCCGCATGGGGCATCGCCCCACCTCTACATCACCGTCGGCCACATCAGGCGCCATCGGAGGCTCGGTCCACTCCAGAACGAGGCCGTCAAGGTCGCCGCTCAAGACCGCCCGAGCATCGACTACTGGCCTCCGTTCGCACCGTTCCGCAAGGGCCCGAAGAATGCACGGAGGTCGTGCACAAGCACACCGGGTTGTTCCATAGCTGCGAAGTGGCCACCCCGTGGGACTTCTGTCCAGTGGGTAATGTTGTACGAGGCCTCCGCCCATCGGCGCGGGGTGATGAACAGCTCATATGGAAAGATGATGGCGCCAGTTGGAACATCGATTCGTCCCATCGCCCTGGACGTGGGCGCGTGGCGGCTCTCGTAATAGAGCCGCGCCGACGAGGTGGCCGTCTCCGTCACCCAGTAGATGGTGATGTTCGTGAGCAGCGCATCACGGGTGAACACAGACTCGACGTCGCCGTTACAGTCGCACCAGGCGCGAAACTTCTCCACGATCCACGCAGCTTGCCCGGCCGGCGAGTCGTTGAGGGCATACCCGAGGGTCTGGGGCTTGGTCCCCTGGATCTGCGCGTAGCCGTTCTCGGCCGTCGTATAGAAAGACCGCCGTGCCTCTGACCGTGCAAGCTCCTCGGCAGGTACGCCGTCCGTCGGATCCTCGACGCCCTGCGGGGGGCCAGACGTCAGCATGTTGAGATGAAGGCCGACGGCGTGATCCGGATGGTTGAAGGCATGCCAGCGGCTCACGATCGATCCCCAATCTCCCCCCTGAATGCCGTAGCGCTCATAGCCGAGCCGCTCCATGATCTGGGCCCCAACCTCCGCGATCTGCTCGGGCCCGAACCCGGGCTCAATTGGTTTGTCCGAAAACCCGTAACCTGGCATGGACGGAGCCACCACATGGAAGGCATCAGCGGCCTCACCACCGTGGGCCACCGGATCGGTCAACGGGCCTATGATCTCCATGAACTCTACAATCGACCCTGGCCAACCGTGAGTGATGATCAGCGGCAGGGCATCTGGCTCGGGTGAACGTTGATGGATGAAGTGAATATCTAATCCATCGACGACGGTCTTGTAGTGATCAAAGGCGTTCAATCGCCGTTCCTGTTCCCGCCAGTCGAAATCATCGCGCCAGTAGGTAATGAGTTCGGTCAGATACTCGAGCTCGGTTCCATAATCCCATCCTGCACCATCGAGCTGGTCTGGAAGACGCGTCCTGGCGAGACGTAGCCGGAGGTCTTCGAGTACCTCGTCAGATACCGCAACCTCGAAAGGACGAATCGCGGTGGGATCCACGGGGTCCTCCTGAGCTGTCGCGAACGGTGCAACCATCGTCAAGACTATGACCGTGCAGGCCAACTGTTTTTGCATCGGTGTCCTTTCGGATTTCAACGTCTTCTTACGTCCCTGGCCCAGGGCCACACAACGAAGAACTGCTTCAGTGTCCAGGGGATGTTCCTCAGAGCGGAGACCTCCCCCGCGCTCGGCGCTCACGATTCTTATTTACGGCAAAGCACTGCGCCGAAGTCGATATGCACCGGTATCAGGATCCTCATCGCGATAGACCTCGTGACACGCCCGGCACCCCGTGCCGACCTCGCGAACAATCGCCGTGACCTGCTCTAGGTCTACCTCTTCCCGCGACAACGCGGTGTCGAGTGCATCCAGCTGGTCCAGTGTCTCGCGCAGCCAGTCGATCGCATCTCGTCGCCCACGATCACGCCAGAATGTCACAGTGGGCGCAAGTTGCTCACGCGCACGAATCGCTCGCTCCTTTGCCGTCGAGAGATCCTGCTCAGCAATGGCCGAACCAATCCCGCGCACATTCGGCCCTACCGTCCGCATGGTCGCGTCGAGCTGCTCGACCGTAAAGATCGGGTAAGGCCTGTCCTGCGCGGCCACCACGGCCGTCACAACGAGCATCACTCCCCCCAGGAATACGACTCGCGACATTACACCCCCACCAGACCAGCCAAGTCACCCGTGCTATCACCAAAGCGTTCCAGCGGCACCCCCAACTTCTCAAGAATCGTGAGGTGCAGATTGGCCAGCGGTGTATCCTCCGGGTACCGAACATATCGCCCGCCCGTGATACCCGCAGTCTTCCCACCCACCAACGCGATCGGCAGGTCATCGTGAAAATGCGTATTGCTGTCACTGATTCCCGTACCATAGAGGAATAGACTGGAATCTAACATCGAGCCATCTCCTTCGGGCAGCGCATCCAGTTTCCCGACGAGATAGGCAAATTGCTGCAGGTGGTACTCATTGATTCGATGAAGTCGTTCGAGCTTCGCAGGCTCGTCCTGATGATGCGAGAGCGGGTGATGCGAGTCAGAGACCCCGATCTCCGGATAGGCTCGACCACTCACCTCGCGCGCCAGCATGAACGTGCTGACACGCGTGAGATCGGTCTGGAACGCGAGGACGAGCAAATCCATCTGGAGCTTGGCATGCTCGGCGTAATCGCTGGGAACCCCAACGGGCTGGTCCACGACCGGCAGCTCGCGACCACTCTGCTCCTCGGCCATGGCAATGCGACGTTCGACATCCCGTAGCGCCTCAAAATATTCATCCAGCTTCACACGGTCACCTGGACCGACAACCCGCTCAAGTCCCTGCAGTTCGTCACCAACGAGATCGAGAATGCTCCGGTCACGCTGCATCCGCGCCTGTCGTGCGAGGGGATCAGTGCTGCCCGTCGTCCCGAACAACCGCTCGAACACGGCGCGCGGGTCATTCTCAATCGGCAATGGTGTCGTCGGTGTACGCCAGGCGATCGTGTTGGTATACGCACAGCTCGCGCCCCCATCACAATTGCCGAGCATGGCATTCGACTCGATTCCCAATTCGAGCGAAGCGATCTGCGTCTCACGAGCGAACTCCCGCGCCGCTATCTGATCCATCGAGACGGCATTCGATACGTCAGCACCTGCCGTGATTTTGTAGGGCACACACGTAAGGAAGGTGCCGGCAGAACGGGCATGATCACCGCCTCCCTTCACCAGGTTGGCCGATTCGTCATCGAGCCCACCGCAAATCAGGACACGATCCCTGAACGGCTGAAGCGGTTGCAACGTGGGCGGCAGCTCGTCGAGCGGCCCTTCGGTCGACGGATACCAATACGGCATCGACATGCCGTTGGGTACGTAGAACACCCCGAAACGCTTCACCGGTGCCGCCGCGGTCCGTTGCTGTGCAGTCAACGCGGGCACCATGGCGTCGAGCAACGGCAAGGCAACGGTTGCCCCCACGCCCTGCAGTACACGCCGGCGAGACAGATATTTCTTGGTGATAACCATCATTGAGTTCCGTACGAGCAAGTGCCTTCCGCACACGCCGTGCAGACGCCTACGTTAGCCTCCTCCAACGTGCTACTGCGCCAGCGTCACCTCGTCTGAGGCACGCCTCATCTGAAACGGATCGCTCTGCGCCACAGCAAGGACAAGCGACGACCAGCGGTAATCGTTTTCTTCCAGTTCCCGGACCATCTGTCTCAGCGTCGGTTGATCGTAGTAATCGACGCCCCGGCCAAGCGCGTACGTCAACAATTTCTCTGACACCGTGTGAAGGAATTCGTCGCCAGACGCGAGCAGAGCTTCCCGAAACGCGCGCGGACTATCAATTTCGTCGGCTCGCCATGTAATGGTGGCGTTGATCTCGGCTCCACCATCGCTGTCCCGCCAACGTCCGATGGCATCGAAGTGCTCCATCGCAAATCCGAGCGGATCCATCCGGGCATGGCAACTGGCACAGACCGGACTGCTTCGGTGCTGCTCCATTCGTTCACGCAAGGAGGTCGGTCGCCGTCGGTCGCTCTCGGCCAGCGGAGGAACATTGGGCGGGGGCGGGGGCGGAGGTGACCCCAGCAATGTTTCCAGCACCCACTGCCCCCGAAGCACTACCGACGTGCGATTTGCGTACGATGTCACCGTCAGCAAACTCGCGTGGCCCAGTAGGCCGTGGCGCCGCTCGTCGTTCCAATCGTATCGACGGAAATGATTACCGTAGATATCCTCGACCCCATAGTGACGGGCTAGCTGTTCGTTCAGGAATGTGTAATCCGCACGCAAGAGATCTTGAATCGGGTGATCTTCCCTGACCTGGCTGCGAAAGAACAACTCGGTCTCGCGCACCATCGCCTTTCGTAACGAATCATTGAATCCAGCAAAAAGCGCGCCGTCCGGATCCTGAGAAAAAATATTCCGCATCTGGAGCCATTGCCCGGCAAAATCATCCATGAACCGAGTCGCCCTGGGGTCCGCAAGCATGCGATTCACCTGCCGCGCCAACACGTCCTGGTCACGTAACCGATTTCGTTCGGCGAGGTCGAGCAACTCCTCGTCCGGAATACTCCGCCACAAAAAGAAGGAGAGCCTGGAGGCCAGCTCGAGGTCACTCACGCGATAGACCGCACCCGGCTGGGTATCCACCGGCTGCCGCTCCACACGCATCAAGAACTGCGGCATCGAGAGCAGCGCCTCAAGCGCTCGTTCGATGCCCGCCTCAAAGTCACGGACTCGCCGCCCCTCACGATAAATGCCCATCAATGGATCGACATCGCCAGACGTCACGGGACGCCGATAGGCGCGTCGCGCCAACGACGTGATGATCTCGCGAGCGCAGGACTCCTCTTGTTGCGCACGGTTTGGTCGGCAACCAAAAATCCGTTGCCTGCTCGGGGTGTCCTCGGGCACCGTGCCTTCAAAAGGCCCAGAGACAAAGACCTTGTCTATGCCAGGCAACCGCCCCCCGGAATGCGGAGAAGGTGCCGCATCGGTGAACGCGACCGACACCAGCCGCGTCCCGGCCTCCACCGGCACCCGGAGTTCCAGCGCATGATCAGCGGTCATCCGATATTCATGTAATCGTTGGCCTTCAACGTCGTCCTCCGGCGCCGCGATCAATTGCCCCGGATCGGGCCCCGGATACCGGCCACCGATGGCGAACCGCTCCACGAGCGCATGATCGATTCGCACTTCAATCTGATGCTCCTCTTCCGCAATACCATCGATCGTCTCAATCGTGTCGTTCCGCTTCAGACGAATGGCAAACACGTACTCACCATCCAAGGGAAAGTGGTGGCGTACGGCCAGACCGCCATGCGTCGCGAATGGCAGTTCTTCACTCGCCCTGACGTCACGGCGTTCGAATCCCACCTCATACAGATGCATCATCGGTCGGGTGTCTGGACTGCCCACCGCCGCCCGACTGATCTTGGTCGCGGCGGTAATGTAACGCGCCATCAGCGCCGGCGTCACCGCGAGTACATCCGCGTTGTTGTCGAACCCAAACCCCGCCATGTCTGAAGGAAGCAATTCCTCCCCATCAATCTGCAGAGCCAGGAGGTCAGTGATCGCATTCGCATACTCAAGCCGATTAAGCCGACGGGATGCCACCCGCCCCGGGTTCGGCCGAGCCGCTGCGGCAATATCGAGTGAGGCTTCGAGTCGAGATACGAACCGCTCGAGGGACTGGGCGTCCGGCCGCGGCCGACCTTCGGGGGGCATCTGTCCACTACGAAGCTTGTGAACGATTTTCTCCAACACTGGAGCGTTGCCAGCGATGTCAGACAGATCAATCTGGTCGAGCACCAAATCAGCCGTCTGCAGCCGTTCGTTGTGACAGGTCACGCAGTAGCGATCGAGCAGCGCACTAGACGGAGCCACTGTCTCTGGTTGCTCACCGACGGTGCCAGGGCCAGCCATCAATGAATCCACACTAACCGTCATCAAACCGGCCACCACCAGCAGCACCGCACCGGCTCGAGACCTCGACTCTGCCATCTCTGGATCCTCCAGGCGCTCAGTATACCCCTCACACCGCAGCGGTTCATCAAGACGCAATCCCGGTTTCCTCCTCATCCCGCTGAACCATATCGCCACAAGACCAGCACATTATTTATGGCCCCACCGGACTTCCCACAGTCCACGAACCGCCATACCACCGGTTGTATGACCAGAGTGCTCTGTGCACGACCCCGCCGCAGGTACGGTTCATCAGTTAACCCGATGTACCATGAGGGTGGGGGGGCTGTGTCTCGTTGGGTACGTATCTTCCAACGTACCGCTTTCGCGGATCTGACGATGCACCGCGGTTCATGGTCGCGGGTGGACGTACCAACCGATCAAATACGCCCTGGAACTCGGAGGTATTACCCATGCGGTTTGTGTTGATCCCTATACTGGGACTCACTCTTGCCAGTCCCACGCTCCACGCAGAGAACCCACAGACGAACCCGGGCGGTGTCATGAACGAAACAAACCCATTTTTTGCTGAAAGTACACTGCCCTATCAACTACCCCCATTCGACGACATAAACGACGCGCACTATCTCCCCGCAATAGAGCGTGGCATGCGGGAGCAACTCGAGGAAATCCAGCGCATCGTAAATGCTGACAGTTCCCCGACGTTGGAGAACACACTGGTCGCCCTTGAACGTTCAGGTCGCTTACTCGACCGCGTCGCCACGACGTTCTTCACCCTCTCTCGGGCCCACACCAACGACACGATGGACGCGGTGCGCAGTGAAGTCGCACCGAAACTCGCCGCGCACAGCGATCAGATCTTGCTTAACTCCGCACTCTTCGAGCGCGTGAAGACACTCTATGACAACCGCAATAATCTCGAACTCGGCGATGAATCCAGACGTCTGATCGAGCAGTACTACACGGACTTCGTGAGAGCAGGTGCAGAACTCTCCGATCCGGAAAAGGCTCGAATGCAGGAGATCAACACCGAATTGGCGACCCTGCAGACAACCTTTGCTCAGAACGTGCTGAACGAAGTGAACGCCTCCGCCGTGGTCATCGAGACACGAGCCGAACTCGCAGGCCTGACCGAAAGCCAACTCGCCGCTGCCGCTGCGGCAGCCACCACCCAAGGGCTTGATGGCAAATATGTCATCTCGCTGCTCAACACCAGCGGACAACCCAGTCTGTCATCGCTTGAAAATCGAGAGTTACGCGAGAGGATTGCGCGCACATCGCTCGCGCGCGGCAGCCGAGGTGGTGAATTCGACAATCGGGAAATTGTGACCCGGATGGCTCGTCTCCGCGCGGAACGCGCCATCTTACTCGGGTATCCTCACCACGCCGCCTACACGCTCGAGGAACAAACCGCTCGAACGGTCGATGCGGTGAATGAACGGCTGGCAAGCCTCGTTCCAGCCGCAGTGGCGAATGCCAGGAGGGAAGCAGGTGACCTGCACGCCTCAGCAGCGGCGGACGGTGACGCACTCGACATCGCCGCCTGGGACTGGTCCTTCTACACCGAGAAGGTACGAGCGAACCGTTTCAATTTCGATGCCTCGGAGCTGCGCCCCTATTTCGAGGTGAACAGCGTGCTAGAAAATGGCGTCTTCTTCGCGGCAAACCAACTCTACGGGCTGCGGTTCGAAGAACGCACAGAGCTTCCGACATACCACCCGGATGCCCGCATCTGGGAGGTCTTCGACGAAGAGAACACACCACTCGGGCTGTTTATAGCGGACTACTATGCGCGTCCATCGAAGCGGGGCGGAGCCTGGATGGACTCCTACGTCTCTCAATCACATTTACTAGGCACGCAATCGGTCATCGCCAACAACCTCAACATCACGAAACCGCCTGACGGCGAACCGACGCTGCTCACCTTTGACGAAGTCGAAACAATGTTCCACGAATTCGGACATGCGCTACACGGATTCTTTTCCGACGTCGAGTATCCCTACTTCACGGGCACATCTGTCCCCCGGGATTTTGTGGAATACCCGTCACAGGTCAACGAAATGTGGGCGACCTGGCCTGAGATACTTCGCCACTACGCCGTGCACCATGAGACGGGCGAGCCGATCCCGACCGCCTTGCTCGACAGAGTGCTCGCAACTCAGACGTTCAATCAAGGTTTCGCCACCACGGAATATCTGGCGGCATCGCTACTTGACCAAGCCTGGCATCAACTCCAGCCAGACGAGGTCCCCTCGGCTGAGGACGTCCTCGCATTTGAAGCCCGCGCGCTGCGCAATGCCGACATCGCCATCGATGCCGTCCCCCCGCGCTACCGTACCACCTACTTTTCCCACATCTGGAGCAGCGGTTACTCGGCCGGGTACTACTCGTATATCTGGAGCGAAGTTCTGGATGCTGACACCGTCGAGTGGTTCAAGGAGAACGGTGGACTCACACGTGAGAATGGCGATCACTTCCGGCGCACCTTGCTTTCACGAGGCGGCAGTCGCGAAGCCATGGACCTTTTTCGAGCGTTCCGAGGGGCAGATCCGGATATTCGACCACTCCTTGTCCGGCGAGGCCTCAATTAGTCCCGCCACCGCCTTATCGCCGCGCGGCGCGTGCCTGGGCGCGTCGCGCGGCCGACATGCCACTACTGCGGGGGCCCGTCGTAGGGCGCCCCTGTACCCGACGAGCCCACAAAGAACTGTGAACCATCCGGCAATGTGATATCCCGTGCATTCGCTGTATTCGATCCATCCTTGGCACCGAAGCCGTCGATGACAAGTGCGGTGCCGAC
>CAZPZZ010000103.1:0-14837 GCA_964591245.1 uncultured Vicinamibacteraceae bacterium
ACGCTCACAATTGGAAGCCCCACACGATGCCCACGAACCAGGCACTTCTGGACAAGTTCCGTCCACGGCGAGAGCATCGCCCCGAAGGAGATTTCGAGCCGGCCCTGGTGATCAACGAGGCGGGGACCGACAGCGGCCGCGCCTGGCCGTGCCTGTAGGCACGTGAGAAGCCCGTCGACGGCTCCCTCCGGTACTTCGGTGTCGCTATTCAGCAACAAAATCCAGTCGCTACTCGTGGACCGTATGCCGAGGTTCGTCGCACGGGCAAAGCCGAGATTGTCGCCGGCCTCGACAACTTGCAGCGACGGCCATCGTGCGCGAATAGCCGCCACGCTTCCATCGATCGACGCGTTGTCGACCACCACAATCTCGTATGGAACGGACGGTGGATGTTCCGCTATCGTCGCGAGACAGTGTTCGAGTTCAGTCCGCGTGTTGTAACTAACGATGATGATGGCAAGGGAGCAAGACACAACTCACTCCTGCACAGATTCCCGCGCGACCTGTTCAAGAATGGCGAGAGTGTCGGTGCTGGCGCGGTCCCAGGTAAACAGCGGTAAACGAAGAGCACTTTCGGCCAAGAGCCGCCTGCGCACTTCCTTGTCCTCCATTAACGAGGTAATCGCCGCAGCAATCCCATCAACATCGTCAACCTGCACTCGTTGAGCCGCATTCTGATAGAGCTCTCGAGCAACCGGTGTGTCCCCAACAACACAAGGAATGTTCGCCGCCATGGCTTCAAACGGGGGCAACCCGAATCCCTCATACTCGGAGAGAAATACAAACACCATCGCCTGGCTATAGAGTGACGCCAGTTCCGGCTCGTCCACATACGCACGTACCGTGACTCTGTCCGCAATTCGCGCGTCTCTCGCCAGGCGCATCGGATCCTGTGGGGGATGGCTCCGATTGTCGCCAACCAAGACGAGGCGAGCCGCAGGAATGACGGTAAGAACCTGAGCAAACGCCTGGATGAGCTCAGGGATATGGCGACGGTTGAAGATCGAGCCAACGAAAAGCACCAGGGGTTGGCGAGCCTCACTGGCTGGCAAGCGCCACCGATGGACGCCAGACCAGACGGTCTCGATTCGCGACGGCGGAAGGCCACACTCGTCCAGCACTTCACGGCGCGTAAACTCGGACACCGCAATGATGCGGCGAGCTCGTCGCGCCGACTGCCGAGTCACCCATCGCCGCCGCGGTCCCTCGCGCCATGAGAACCATTCGGGGTGAACACAGAAACTGACATCGTGAATCGTTAACACCACGGGCACATCAGTCCGCAATGGAGCCGAGTAGGCAGGAGCAAAGAACACGTCCGGAGGGGCGGCATTTAAAGCAGAGGCCAAGTGGTGCTGTTCCCACCAGCTATCTCCGCGTCCCGGGACCGACACATACTCAAAGGGCCCAATCGGTCCGGTGTCGAACGGTGGTCCTAGGACCACCGGATGATCGCCCTCGGCTGGCCCATACAGCGTGAAACGCACGGTGCCATCTCCGGGAAGACGCGTCCACTCCCGACACAGGTCCGCAAGATAGCGGCCGACACCCGTGCGACGCCCCAACAGTTCGCGCGCGTCAATCCCGACGTGCATGCTTCGAGACCTGTCTGTGTTCCAGGGCCAACGCATAGGCCTCGAGCAACGCGGACGCTGAAGACCGCCAATTATATTGCGACGCTCGGGCGGGTCCCGCCGCGGCCAAGCGCCCGCGGAGCACGTCATCGGTCAGGACCCGATCAATGGCAGCAGCGAACGCCGACACATCCAACGGATCCACCAGAAGGCCGGCATCACCCACAACTTCAGGTAGCGCGCCCCTGTGGGCCGCAACCACCGGGACACCAAGCGTCATGGCTTCCAGCGCCGGGATCCCAAAGCCTTCGTCGAGCGAAGGTAGGGCGAGCAGTACCGCCTTTTCATACAGTGCGCGTAAGGTCGCGGCATCCACATAGCCCGTCATCCGCACATGCCCGGCCAGCGGCGGGCTATCAAGGCGCGCCATGATCTCCACGGCTCCGGCCTCGGCCTGCCCGACAATCACCAAAGAGGGCAGGGTTGATCGCCGCTGCAGCAACAACGCATAGGCACTCAATAACCGATCGAGGTTTTTTCGCGGCGCCACCGTTCCAACGAAGAGGATGTGCCCATCCACAGGCTCGCTGGTGCGACGCGCCCACGAGGGGGCACCGTTCGCACACACGGAAATGCGATCCCGAGATATCTGAAATCTGCTCGCAACCTCATCCGCCGTATAGTGAGAAGGAGTCACTATCCTGTCAGCGCGGTGTGCATGCTGTCGCGCCAGGGCGGCATAGTCCCGACGGACTTCCCGAGCCGTATGCTCGGGATGATCCAGAAAATCGAGATCATGTATCGTCACGAGCCGAGCGGCCCCACAGGTCGGAATGAGCAGTGGAGACGGCGAATGCACGATATCCAGCCTGCTCGGGCCTAGCGTCTCAACGGCAGGCCATTCGCGTCGGTGCCACAACCAGTTCAGCACCTTGACGGGAACTCGATGATCACTGCGAACCACGCCTGGGGGTAGAGACCGGCTGAGTGCATCCTTCCAGGAACTGCTGAAGGCGATGACCTGGAGGGGAGGGGATGCCGTCAATGTGGCCAGAGCCTCCACCAGTTTGGCGACCCAGAGTCCAACCCCTGTGCGGCGCCGCAGCGCGGGACGGTAGTCTATGAGAATCCGCACGGAAGCCGAATCAGCGAAAGTTTAGGGTGCTAATCGTAACACAGTCCCTCTGGGATTGCATGGGCCCTCCATTGGCGCAACTGCTTTGACAGCAATAACTTGATAGAATTAGAGAATCCTGACTAGAATGAGAAGTTTGTGAAAATCGGTCGGGACGGCGAGTCGCCCCCCGGATACCGGTCGAGACCTACGCATATGAAAATCACCGTGGTGGGAACAGGGTACGTGGGCCTCGTCGTGGGGGCTTGCCTGGCCGAAACCGGTAACGACGTGGTCTGTGTCGATGTCAATGAACGAAAGATCCGCGCCTTGCGTCGCGGCCAGATTCCGATTTACGAACCAGGCCTTGCCGAACTCGTCCATCGCAACCAAGAAAAGAAGCGCTTGCGTTTTAGCACCGCCCTCTCGACATCGGCGCGTATCGCCGAGGTCATCTTCATCGCGGTGGGCACACCGGCCGACGAAGATGGTTCGGCGGACGTCCAATATGTCTTGGCCGCGGCGCGTGAACTGGGCCGCGCCATGCGCGGCTATACCGTCGTTGCCCTCAAAAGCACCGTTCCCGTGGGCACCGCGATCCGCGTGCGGGAGGCCATTGCGGGCGAGACGAAGGCCCCCTTCAGCGTCGTCAGCAACCCGGAGTTCTTAAAGCAAGGGTCAGCCGTAGAAGATTTTTTGAAGCCCGACCGCGTTGTCGTGGGCGCCACGGATTCTCGAAGCGCAGAACTCATGAGATCGCTCTACGCGCCATTCACCCGCACCGGTGCGCCGATCGTCCTGATGGATTGTGCCAGTGCGGAACTCAGTAAATACGCGGCCAATGCAATGCTCGCCACGCGCATCTCGTTCATGAACGAGATTGCAAATGTCTGTGAACGGGTAGGCGCAAATGTCGATGCCGTGCGTAGCGTGGTCGCCTCGGACACACGGATCGGCCCTTCGTTTCTCTTCTCCGGCATCGGCTACGGTGGTAGTTGCTTTCCCAAGGACGTCAAAGCCCTTGTGAAATCGGCTCAAGACGTCGACTACACCTTTGCAACCCTTGAAGCCGTGGAAGCCGTAAACGCCAATCAAAAAAGGCGTCTATTCGACAAGATGGTCGAGGTCATGGGAAGCCTTCGACGGAAACGCATCGCACTGTGGGGCCTCTCCTTCAAGCCGCGCACGGATGACATGCGGGAAGCCCCGTCGATCGTGATCATCGAAGCCTTGCTCAAAGCCGGAGCCACGGTCACCGCGTATGCCCCCCAAGCCCAGCGCTCGGCGAAGGACATCTTCGGTTCTCGCGTGACCTTGGTGCCCCAGAGTTATGATGCCCTGGAACGCGCCGATGCCCTCGGAATCCTGACCGAGTGGAACGAGTTTCGTGAACCGGATTTTTCGCGGATGCACACGCTGATGCGCTCGCCGATCATCTTCGACGGGCGGAATCTTTTCGCCCCAGAACAGATGAAAGCTCACGGCTTCAGTTACTACTCGATCGGGCGACAAGATTGCTGACGTGGGCACAGTAATGGTCACCGGCGGAGCCGGCTATATCGGGAGTCACGCGGTGAAGAGCCTGCGGAAGGCCAAGCGTGATGTCGTGGTCTATGACAATCTCAGCGCGGGTCATCGTGCGGCAATTGGAGACGTCCCGTTTGTTGAAGGTGACATCCGAGATGCCAATACCGTCCGGGCGGTGCTGAAAGAGCATGCCGTCACGGATGTAATGCACTTCGCCGCATTGCTGTCGGTGGCTGAATCGGTTCGTGACCCGGCGCGCTATTACGACCAGAATGTGCGTGGTACGCTCTCGTTGCTCGACTCGATGGTGGCCGAGCACGTCGACCGCTTTGTCCTGTCGTCGACCTGCGCCGTGTACGGAAACCCGATCACGACCCCTATCGATGAAGAACAGCCGACCGCACCGATCAATGCCTATGGCGACACCAAACTCGCGGTCGAACGCGCGTTGCGGCACTATGACCGGGCGTACGGACTACGTTCAATATCATTGCGGTATTTCAACGCAGCAGGCGCGGATCTAGATGGTAGGCTCGGAGAAGACCACTCCCCGGAGATCCATTTGATCCCGCGAGCCATCGCCGCCACGCTGGATGGACCGCCCTTGGCTATCTTTGGCGACGACTATCCGACAACCGACGGGACCTGCGAACGAGATTTCGTGCATGTCAGCGATCTCGCTGACGCACACCTCCGTGCGATGGATGCGCTGCGCGAAGGAACCGAGACCCGTGTCTACAATCTCGGCACCGGGCAGGCCCATTCGGTCCGGGACGTCGTACGTTCGGTGGAGCGTGTGACGGGACATCGCGTGCCAACGGAAGTCGCGGCGCGGCGACCGGGTGACCCTGCGGTACTCTTCGCCCAGGCGAATCGCATTGCCGAAGAACTAAACTGGCGACCGGTTCACCGCACCCTCGACGAGATTATCGAAACAGCGTGGCGCTGGCACCAATCCCATCCCTCGGGGTTTGGCGAATAGGACAAGTGTGAACCCCCTTCTTCGATTACTTCGGTTGGCATGGCCACACCGGGGCCGGGTGCTGGCTGCACTGCCCGCCATGGTCTTCTATGCGCTTGCCTCTGGCGGCTTGGCCTATCTTATCCAGCCCATCTTCGACCAATTACTTCCTGAAGGCGACCAGGTGGGGCTGATCTGCGGCGCCATCGTCACCCTGTATCTCGTGAAGGGCGCGTCGGCCTATTTCTCAGTCTATCTGATGGCAGACGCTGGACAACGGGTGGTTCACGATCTCCGCACCCAGCTTTTCCAGCACATCATCGAACAAGGGACAGTCTTCTTTGGCGCACAGGCCACCGGGCGCCTCTTGTCCCGCATCACGAGTGATGTCAGCCGTGTACAACAGGTTGTCTCCGAGACCTGCGGAGATCTCCTCCGTGAATCCCTGGCGCTTGTCGCCTTTGCCGGGTTGCTCTTCTACCACGACGCTCGGCTAGCACTGGTGTGCCTGACGGGCGCACCTATTGTGATCTATCCTCTCGTCCGCCTGGGCCAGCGAGTCCGGCGCACGACACGACGAAGTCAACAGCATCTCGAACAGCTCTCCCATCTCAGCGTAGAGGCCTTTACCGGCCATCGCATCGTCCAGGCTTTCCAGGGCGAAACCTTTGAACAGCAACAATTCGAAGGGGCTTCTGAGCGGCTCTATCGAACGAACATGAAAGTCACGAGCACGTTGTCGGTGCTCCCACCGTTAATGGAATTCCTGGGTGGCTTGGGTATTGTTGCTGTGCTCTGGTACGGGAGTGAGAAAATCTCCAGCGGGACTCTGAGTCCAGGGCAGTTCACCTCATTCCTGGCTGCCTTGTTACTCATGTACGGGCCGGTAAAGAAACTCAGTCGAGTTAACGCGAACATCCAACAGGCCATTGCTGCGGCAGAACGAATATTTGAGATCGTCGACACGCACACGGAGATCGACGATTCGTTCAGCGCCGTTCCGTTACCGCCCCTGAGGTCGCAGATCGAGTTTCGCGACGTCATGTTTCAATATCACGACGACACCGAGGCCGTTTTGCGTGGTGTCTCCTTTACCGTTCGAGCGGGCCAGGTGGTGGCTATCGTTGGTTTGAGTGGGGCGGGAAAGACGACGCTCGTCAACCTGGTCCCTCGTTTTCATGACGTCACACGCGGCGCGATTCTGATTGACGATCGCGATATTCGAAACGTCTCGCTGCAATCATTACGGCGCGCCATCGGCATCGTGACCCAGGAACAAGTGCTCTTCGATGCCTCCATTGCAGCCAACATCGCGTACGCGACCCCTGATGTCAGCCCAGAGGCGATCGCGGCCGTGGCCCGCGCGGCGCACGCCCACGAATTCATCATCGACCTTCCCCATGGCTATGACACCATGATCGGCGAGCGGGGACAGCGGCTCTCCGGGGGACAGCGACAACGGTTGACGATTGCGAGGGCACTGCTCAAGAACCCCCCGATTCTGATTCTCGATGAAGCGACCTCCGCACTAGATGCTGAATCTGAATTACTCGTGCAGGATGCGCTCGACAAGTTGCTCTCGAATCGCACGGCGTTCGTGATCGCGCATCGGCTCTCGACGGTTCGACGAGCTGACGCGATCATCGTGATTGAGGAGGGGCGCATCGTGGAAACGGGCAGGCACGAAGAACTCCTGGAACGACCAGACAGCCGGTACGCACAGCTCTATGCAACCCAGGTGTTTGATGGAACCAATCCCCTGGACACACGTCCGACGGTCGCCCCTGCCGTCCGTGTTGAATCGGCCGACGTGCCGGAAATAGGCGAGAAGTAATGATCAAATCGATGACGGGATTCGCGTCGACGAACACGGAGATCGACGTAGCCGCGATTGGCGTAACCGTGCGCAGTGTGAATCACCGCTATCTCGATCTTCAGCTTCGCACGCCGTCGATACTTGGCGAGGTGGAATCCAAGCTCCGGACGCTCGTGCAGACCAAAGTGGCACGAGGACGGATCGAATTGGCCCTGACAATCCGCATGACCGCCGCCCCTGCCGTCGACGTGTCCTGGAATGCACCGCTCGTCGAGGCCCTTCGCGGTGCAGTACGGCAAGCGGAAGAACGTGATCTTTCGGCGGGGGGGTTGGCCACCGGCGACTTGCTCCGGTTTCCTCAAGCCGTCGTCGTGCAAGAACGGGAGCCAGAGGCAGACACCGTGCGTGCAGTGCAGACCGCGGTCCTCGCCGAAGTGGAACGAGCCCTCGGAGAACTGGATACCATGCGCCGACGCGAAGGCGATTATTTGCGCGCGGACCTTGACCAACGCCGAGGAACGGTCGGGTCATTGGTGAATGCCATGGCCGAGGCGGCAAAGGCCGGACAGGAGGGTCTCGTTCTACGCCTGGGGACACGGATCGAAGAACTCGGGGCCAACCCGAACGCCGACGAGGCTTCCGTGGCCCAGGAAATCGTTCGATTCGCGGCCCGGTCGGACGTCAGCGAAGAACTTACGCGGCTACGGGGCCATCTGGAACACTGGTGTACGCTCTCGGACTCACCAGATCCCTGCGGGCGCCAGCTCGATTTTCTGCTGCAGGAAATGAATCGGGAGGTCAATACGTTGGGTGCAAAAATCGAGGGGCCCCAGATCAGTGAACTCATTGTTGCCGCAAAAGCCGAACTGGAAAAACTTCGAGAGCAGACGCAGAACGTAGAGTAAAAGGCATGGCTCTGCCAACTCCAGGCACGCTCTTCGTGTTGTCGGCGCCCTCCGGGACCGGGAAGACCACGCTCGCCGACGCGCTGACGACCTCGGTCGACAAGCTGGAACTCTCCCGTAGTTACACGTCGCGACCTGTGCGACCGGGCGAACAAGACGGTGTCGACTACACGTTCGTCAGTCGCACGCACTTCGAGTCACTCCGAGACGCAGGGGAATTCCTCGAATGGGCGGAGGTCTTTGGGCAACTCTACGGAACGCGTGCACAGGACACCCGGCAACGCTTGGCCGACGGCGTAGATCTTGTGCTGGTCATCGACGTCCAGGGAGCTCGCCAGATCCGGGAATCAGAGGACCAGGCCGTGGGCATTTTTGTATTGCCCCCATCACCGGCAATTCTCGAAGACCGGTTGCGCCAACGAAGTGGCGGGGACCTACCGGAGGAAAATCTGCAACAGCGTCTCTCGACCGCACGGCGAGAAATCGAACGGCTCGGTGAATACGACTATGTTGTGGTGAATGATGATGTGGAGACCTGCGTGGAACAGCTTCGCTGTATCATCTTTGCTGAGCGTGCGTCTCTCCGAGTGACCCGGCGCCACGGAGAGGCAATCGTTGAGGCTTTTCGCCAACACGACAAGGACGTGGGAGGGTCATGGGATTAATTGCCCTCGGTGTCAGTGGAGGAATCGGAGCCTACAAGGCGGTCGAACTCGCCCGAGGGCTTCAGGAGGCGGGGCACGAGGTGGTCGCCATCATGACCTCCTCGGCTCGTCGATTCGTAGGACCGCTGACGTTCGAGGCAATCACGAAGCGCCGAGTGATCACGGACCAGTTCGCAGCGGGTACCAATGCGGACATCGAACACATCGCACTTGCCTCGGACATCGAGGCACTGGTCGTTGCACCTGCCACGGCCAACATCATCGGGAAGTTGACGCACGGCATTGCCGACGACTTCCTGACCACACTCTATTTGGCGACCCGGGCGCCGGTGCTTCTCGCACCCGCAATGAACACCAATATGCTTGAGCATGCGGCGGTCGCCGCAAACCTCAGAACCCTGGAGGACCGCGGGGTGCATGTCGTCGCACCGGGCGCGGGCTACCTCGCCTGCGGTTGGATCGGCAAGGGGCGCCTCGCGGATCCCTTGATGATTCTTGAGGCACTCACAGGGGTACTTCGATCCGGTCTGACACTTAGCGACCGCACGATTCTCGTCACGGCTGGCCCAACCTACGAGGATCTCGATCCCGTTCGTTTCGTCGGCAATCGATCGAGTGGACGCATGGGGGTAGCTCTCGCCGCGGAAGCCGGCGCACGCGGGGCTCAGGTCTATCTGATACTCGGACCAAGTCGCGTCCCTCCTCCAGAGGGTGTCGACGTCGTGCGTGTACGCAGTGCGGCGGACATGCTTCGCGCGGTCGAGACGCACCGCGAGCGTGCGGATGCCATCATCATGGCGGCGGCTGTGGCTGACTACACAACGACGGAAATTCCGCGTGCACAGAAGATCGCCAAGGATGACGGCACCCTGACGCTGCAGCTCACCCCGACCACCGACATTCTGCAGGGACTCGGCACCTGGAGACAAGACCGAGCCCATCCGGTCCTGGTGGGTTTCGCCGCCGAAACGCACGACGTTATCCCCCGAGCACAGGCAAAGCTCCAGGGGAAGCGTGTCGATATGATCGTGGCCAACGACGTGTCTCGCGCGGACGCTGGGTTTGACGCGGAGACCAACGCCGTAACTCTCATCGAGGCATCGGGTGCGACCGCCATTCCACTGCAAACGAAACGCGCCGTCGCGGGGGTCATTCTCGATCGCGTCGACGCGTTCTTGCAACGTGCCGCACGCACGGTCGCGAGTCAATCCACATGACCAGGCTGGAACAACTCAAGGAACATCTTGCGTTCTTCGACGCTATCGGGGGAATCGGTGTCAACCGTGACCACCTCTGGCGACAGCGCCACCCCGCAACCACTCCAGCCAGTGACCGGGCCTCGACGCCCGCCCGCCCTTCCGAAGCCGATGCACCACTTGGCACCGAGGCCGTGGAGTCACTTGCACACATCCGGACAGACCTTGGTGAGTGTACGCGCTGCAAGCTCTCTACGGACCGCACCAACGTCGTCTTCGGTGCGGGAAACCCGAAAGCCGATCTCATGTTCGTGGGCGAAGCTCCAGGCCGGGATGAAGATCGGGAGGGCGTCCCGTTCGTAGGGCGGGCTGGACAGTTGCTGACCCGCATCATCGCCGCCATCGGCCTCACGCGCGAGGACGTCTACATCGCCAACGTCATCAAATGCCGGCCGCCGAACAACCGGAATCCTGAATTGGACGAGATTCAGACCTGCGAGCCCTTTCTGTTTCGCCAAGTCGACGTGATTGAGCCCAAGGTTGTGGTAGCCCTCGGGGCATTCGCCATCCGCACCCTCCTGCACACCGACCAGGCGATCTCCCGCGTACGGGGGCAGATCTTCGATTACCGCGGTGCGAAGCTGATCCCGACCTTTCATCCTGCCTTCCTACTTCGCAGCCCCGATCGAAAACGCGACGTCTGGGAAGACATGAAAAAAGTGCGCGCACTGCTCGCGGGCTAACAACCGAAATTCATGTCGCAGGTCGTCTCGGTTGCCGTACCCGTCCCCGCGCTCGACGTATTGAGCTACCTGGTCCCACCCGGCATGTCCATGCCAGCCGCGGGCACACGCGTATCGGTGCCTCTGGGGACGCGTATCGTCATCGGATGCGTCGTCCCGGCGAAGGAGACGGAGGCAGCGGTCAGCGCAAAAACCGCACTGAAGACCATCATCAAGATTCTCGATTCGGAGCCGCTCTTGCCGGCCGACGTGATCTCATTAGCCCTCTGGGTTGGTGAGTATTACGCCTGTGGTCCCGGCCTCGCCATCAGTGCCGCCTTGCCACCACTGAAGGGCGCACGATCGGGTTTCAAGTCAATACAGATGGCCCGCGGGACCCCCACCGGGTTCGCGTTGCTCAGCTCGGGAGAACAGATAGGCGCCAAACAGCGCGCGGCGCTCGAGTGGCTTCAGTCTACGCGTGTTGGAGTTCCCCTGGCCGAGCTCGTGAAACACGGCATCCCGAGGAGCTCGATGCACGGTCTCGTTGCCCGTGAGGCCGTCACCATCGACAGGCAACAGGTGGAGCGGGACCCGTGGGCAACCGAGGCCCTCAGCACGTCACCATCTCCAGAACATACGCTCACAGAGGCTCAGCAGGCGGCGATCGACGCGCTGACCCACAGCGCGGGAACCGGCGTGTTCGAAGTCGCGTTGCTCCATGGGGTGACCGGCAGTGGGAAGACAGAGGTCTATCTACGGCTCGCCCAGGCAACTCTCGACCGCGGGCGCCAGACGCTTATTCTGGTACCCGAGATCGCCCTCACACCAGGCGTAGTGAGCCGAGTCCGCGCTGTGTTCGGAGACCGCGTGGCGTTACAGCATAGTGGATTGTCGGAAGGCGCCAGGCACGACCAGTGGCACCGTATCAAACAGGGCGCCATCGACATCGTGGTCGGTACTCGGTCGGCGGTCTTCTCACCCCTACCAGCACTGGGCCTCGTCATCGTCGACGAAGAACATGACGGCTCCTATAAGCAAGAGGAGAGTCCACGCTATCACGCCCGGGATGTCGCAATCATGCGCGGCAAACAGAGTGACGCGCTCGTCATCCTTGGTTCGGCGACGCCCTCCCTCGAGACCTATCGGCACGCTGTCGGTGGTCGCTATCGGCATCTGACGCTGCCAGACCGTGTAGAACACCGTCCCCTCCCCGACGTGCAGGTCGTCGACATGCGGGAAGAGCTGGCGGTGGAGGGACCGGATGTCGTACTCAGCCGTGCCCTCACCGAGGCCCTTGCGGATCGACTAGAAAAGCAGGAGCAAGCCCTGGTGCTGCTGAACCGGCGCGGGTTCGCAACGGCGCTCTTTTGCCGTGAGTGTGGTCACAATCTCGTGTGTCCAAATTGCAGTCTCTCACTGACCTACCACCGGGGTTCCCAACGCGCTCGATGTCATTACTGTGGCTACGCCCGGCGTCGGCCCACCACGTGTCCGGACTGTGATGGCGCCTACCTGGAGCAGGTGGGGTTCGGCACGGAACGCGTCGAAGCTGAAATCGTACAGCGTTGGCCTGACGCCCGGGTCGCACGGCTGGACCGCGACACCGTGCGCCGTCGCGGCGCGGCGGTCCGCCTCCTTGAACGTTTTGCAGCTGGGCGCGTTGACATTCTGGTCGGCACACAGATGGTGGCCAAGGGACACGACTTTCCGCAGGTCACCCTCGTCGGGGTCATTTCCGCCGATGTGGGACTTGGGCTTGCCGATTTCAGAGCCGCCGAGAGGACCTTTCAGTTACTCACGCAGGTTGCCGGGCGCGCTGGCCGCGGCGCACGCCCGGGTCAGGCCATCGTACAGACGTTGCACCCGGACCACTACAGCATCCAATGCGCCTGCCACCAGGCCTACGGTCCGTTCTACGATCAGGAGATCAAGTATCGAGAAGCGCTGCGCTATCCGCCGGTGGTCTCGATGGTGAACGTGGTGGTCCGAAGTGCCGATGCCCACCGCGCGTGGGAAGGCGCCAGCGAACTCGCGCGGCGCCTCCGCCAACGACGCAGTGGCTTCATGGTCATGGGGCCCGCTTCGGCCCCACTCGAGCGCTTACGGGGGCAATACCGTGTGCAACTCTTCCTCAAGGGGCCACACCGTCGGGAAATGCGAGAGGCGCTTCGTGGCGAACTTGACCACACGCCGGAACTCAAGCGTCGAACCGTCGTCGATATCGATCCGCTGACGATGCTCTGACGCTGTCGATCACACCGAGGCAGCGACGGTCAGGGATCGACGAACTCGATGGGCGCTGGCGTAAAGCAGAGGATGAACATGGCAAGTGCACCGATGGCGACGTAAACGCGCGTGCGGTCGAGCGGAATATGATGGTCGAGTGTCTGAGGGTGGCGGGGGCCGATGATGACGATCATGAGGATCATGAGAATGGCCCAAATGATCCAGCTGTCTCGGTAGAAAGCCAGTAGAACTACCGCGGCAGCCGATGCCATCGTGAGGTGAGTGGAACGGTGGCCAAACGTGGCGTATGAAATATGGCCACCGTCGAGCTGGCCAATCGGAATCAGGTTCAGGGCCGTGGCCAGAAGACCGAACCAGGCCGCGAACCCCATGGGGTGAAGATTGAGCGTGTACCCCTCTGGCGCCGATCCCCAGATGCCCCATGCCACCAGACGAAACAACAGCGGCTCACCGAGCGACAGGGAACTACCGAGATCTTCGGGAACCGGCAGGACCCGTGACAAGCTGATCCCGATAACCAACGCGGGAACCGCGACCACGAATCCCGCGATCGGACCGGCCACCCCAATGTCAAACAACATCCGCTTGGTCGGAATGGGCTGACGAATGCGAATGAACGCTCCCAGCGTGCCGGTCAGGAGTGGCGCGGGGAGAAAATAGGGAAGAGAGGCATCCACGCGATAGTATCGACACGCGTAGTAGTGACCAAGTTCGTGAGCACCGAGGATTCCGAGAATAGTGACGCTATACCAGAGACCTTGCCAGATAACGAACCCCCCCCCCGAACGGGTCTGAAAATCGGAGGCGAACCCTACGTAATGCCCAGCCCCAAGGAACGTCGTGCTGCCGATGGTCATCAACAGTAGCAACAGATTCACCCACGGGCGACCGCTCTTGCGGGGAACGGGGGGCGGTGGAGGAGGACCCGTGTGTTCGGGGTGCACGTCGAGATACGGTTCTCGTGCCCAGGAGTTCTCTGGTAACGGTGGAAACGATGCGCCAGGCGGTTGATTCAAGACTGTGACCGTGATGGCCGCACTCAACAGCGGGTAAGTGGTGAGACCCGCAGAGTCTAGCCGGCGATGTTTTGCAGGTCCTTGCCAGGCTTGAAGCGAATGGTACGTCCCGGCGGGATCAGGACTTCTTTGCCCGTCCGAGGGTTCCGGCCAATGCCTCGCTTCCTCGGTTTCACCTGGAACACGCCAAACCCGCGTAGTTCGATACGCTCACCACGCTGCATGGACATGCGCATCGCATCGAACACGGCATCGCCCGCGACCTCGGCTTTCACCTTGGTTATGTCGGCGAGTTTGGACACTTCGTTGACAATGTCGACTTTGATCATACGATTCTTCTCACGACATGCCTAACCATCATAGATTCTGACATTTACAGCTGTCAAGCAATGACTATCTCGAAGCAAAGGAACCAGTTCGATGGCCGGTGAGGCTTTCAGAGCGTCTGGACGTGTCGCGCTCGTCGGGAGGCCGAACGTTGGCAAATCCACGCTATTCAATAGGCTCACCGGCACACGACGAGCCATCGTCACACCCATCCCGGGAACCACGCGGGACGTTCTCGCCCGCCCAGTCGAATGGCTACAACACGTGTTCATGCTGGTTGACACCGGTGGCGTGGTCGGGGCGAGCAGCGACCCGATGCAAGAGGCCGTCGCCGCCCGCGGGCGACAGGCGGCCAGCGAGGTCGACCTCGTCGTCTTCGTCGTCGACGGTCGAGAGGGGCGAGTCCCCGCGGACGACGAGGTCGCCCAAGAACTCCGCCAACGCGGGGTGCCCGTAATCATCGCGATCAACAAGACAGACGATCGCCGCGCACGGGAACACACGGGAGAGTTTCATCGGTTCGGCTTTACCCCAATTGTCGAGATTGCAGCCGAACACGGCCAAGGTGTCGGCGACCTTCTCGACGAGGTCGTGGCGCGCTTGCCCGCCACGCACGCACCGGAACTCATTCCGGATGAAGAGACAGACGGTCGGACAGAGACGGGTATTGTCGTCGTCGGACGTCCGAATGTCGGAAAATCCTCGTTAGTCAATAGACTCCTTCGCGAAGATCGCGTCATGGTAAGCGCAACGCCGGGTACGAC
>CAZPZZ010000104.1:0-14764 GCA_964591245.1 uncultured Vicinamibacteraceae bacterium
CGGTAGTCATCTCCTGCTTGACTGGCTCGGAGGTGACCCGGTTGCGCCGTCAGGGGTGATGGTGTTCTGGCCATGGGATCACAGCTACTATCAGTCGACGCTCACCTGGTTTTATCCCGTATGCCGTGAGTACTGGCTACGCGACTGCTGGGTTTCGTTACCCTGGGTGATCGGTCATGAGGTGATGCTGTTATCGCCTGTCGCTTTATGTGGCTTGGTCGTTGCCCGATGGTGGCCGAGACGTGCCTGAGGGCAACACGAGGTGACACGCGGCCACGTGAGTTTGCGCATCACGTCCAACACGGACAGCGGGGACAGTCAACCTGAGTGGGCAGGGGTTCCCACGAGCTTGTTGGTTGCGTGAAAACTGTCCTTGCCTGATTTATCTTTAACTCTCTTCAACGCAGCCGGATACAACAGATTCCTTGAGTGAGGAGCCCCTCTGGCGAAGTTCTTGCTACATATGGAGGTGGTTCCGTCGTCGCGAAGGCGCCATCTTTGCCCGACCTTGCCGGATGTCGTGGCGACGGAGCCACTCGCAACGGTTGCGCGATGCTGCCGTGCGCGGGACACGGAGCCGAGGTCGAAAAGACGTAGAGGAGGACGGCGATGCAACGATGGGTGTTAGGGATCGCGATGGTTGTGCTTTTTTGTGGTGGTCGAGATGTGAGTGCCAGCGCGCAGACCCAGGGTCAACAGGGCATTGAGACGACTGCGGAACGGCTGGTAGACCTCAACCAGGCGACGGCTGTTGAACTGGAGACATTACCCGGAATCGGCGAGCGTACCGCTGCTCGTATCATTGCCTACCGGCAGGCGCATGAAGGGTTCGAAAAAGTTGAGGAATTGATGAACATACAAGGGATTGGCGAACGGACGTTTCTCAGACTGCGCCCCTTTATCATGTTAACCGCGGCACGGCCGAGTGCTGCCGGGGCTCAACGTTCGGGTAATGGACGTTAAGTGGCCAGGGGCATTTGTTGCAGGTTGCTGCGATGCCTTGTTCGCCGTGCCCCGGGCATGCTGCCCTGGGGCACGGCGGTATCTCCCTGGTGGAGTGCGGTGTTGTGCTTCTTCTCGTGGGAGTGACCGCGGCTATAGCCATACCATCCATTCTTTCCGGGCTTGACGATGCACGGGCTTTTGGGGCCGCGCGCCATCTTGCGGCGATGGTGCGAGGAGCTCGTGCTCAAGCCGCCATGCGTTCACGCTCTGTTGGTCTTCGATTTGAGCGAGATGGAAGCGGTTATCGGTATGCGCTCTTTGTCGACGGTAATGGGAATGGGCTGCGGGCGAGTGATGTGCATAGCGGGCGGGATCAGCAGATCGGCGATGCTCGTCGACTGAGCGAGGGTTTTCCAGGCGTGACGTTTGGCTTTGTTTCTGACGCGAGCGAGGGTTCGAGCATGCGCGTTAGAGGGGCTGAACCTGACCCCATTCGGTTGGGGCTGCGCGATGTCATCGTATTCAGCCCGTTCGGCACGGGCACCAGCGGTACGCTTTATGTACGGAGTCGTTCGGGCCGCCAGTATGCCGTACGGGTCTTCGGTGGCACCGGACGCACGCGCGTTCTTGAATTTCGGCGGCAGGAGGGCTCGTGGGTCATTCGTTAATCCGCAGGTCCTTGCCGAACGGCGAGCTGGCTGCCGCTGGTCCGGTGGCGCACTGCCCTATATTCGCAAGCTTTGCTTACAGTCTTGGGAACAGCTGATTAGTTAATCGCTCGACCTGTGGAGCACTGGCCGAGATGCCGGCACGGTTACGTTCCGAAACGGTTGCACCGTGCTGAAGGTGCACGCGTGAGACGGGGTGTCCCGGGTGGTGTTGCGGGTCTCGGTGGCGAGCATGACCGTGGAAGATCCCGTTTTGTGTTGCAGGGCCTTTGGGTTTGGTTCAAGTTTCCGGGTTGGCAATCCAATGGAACCGTCGCGAGTCGGTTGTTCCGATCGTTCGCCCGTCGTTGTGCGTTGCCTGTCTTGGCTCATTAGGGCGGTTGCCAGCGGATAGGCCTCCTATCTCTGGGTAAATCTGAGCAGGGCTTGGTAGTGTCTATCGTGTGGGGTCGCAGCTACCCGGGTTCTCCGTCAGACCCGGGCACTTGCTACCCAGTTGGCTCCTGTGGAGGCGGGCCTGCGCTTGTTGGTGAAAAAAGCCCCAGAATTATTGGCGAATTACTGGTTGGCATCGTTATTGATAGGGAGTAGGGCTATGACTCGACCGCCAACTCAATCACGTGCTGTAAGTTCACCTGATGCCGCAAGTCTCACGAGATCCGACTGGCGGCTCAGGTGCGCCGACCGTCGCCAAGGGTTCTCGGTCTTCGTGGCTACGCTCAATCGCATGATGTGCGACAGGGTGACAGGAGATGGCCTTGAGGCCGGAATTACGGCAGCCGCCCGTTGCCTTGCCCCGATTCGTACCGCCAGACTGATCCAGGTGCCTGTGGAGTCGGTGCCGTCCACCGCTGTGGCAGCGGTGGAGCGCTTCCCGGTACCGACGCCCTTGGCGAAGGCACTCACGCTTGAAGTCATCCCAGAAGCCACATGGAAGTTTGACGAGTGGGATCGGACCTCGTTCAGGCAGGCCGCCGGAGTTCTTGGAATGTTGCTCACTGCTAGGGGTGCCGTGGGGGGAATCTCTGGTGGGGTCACGACTACGGAACGCACGCTTCTTATTGGAACGAGTCGAGCGATGTGCGAACTCCGCGAGGGGATCGAGCGGGTGGCGGCCACTGATTTTACGGTTCTTGTCGAAGGAGAAAGCGGTTCGGGTAAGGAGTTGGTCGCGCGCCAGGTGCACGGATTGAGCCGGAGGCATCGGGGACCATTTGTTGCCGTGAATTGTGCGGCTTTGGTTGAGACGCTGCTCGAAGCCGAGTTGTTCGGGATCGAAGATAGGGTCGCCACGGGAGTGCGCGCGCGACGAGGTAAGTTCGAACTGGCCGACCAGGGGACCTTGTTTCTCGATGAGGTTGCCGACCTTTCGTTAGCGGCGCAGGCAAAACTTCTGCGCGTAATTCAGGAATTTGCTATTGAGCGGGTGGGAGGACACTCCACGCGCGACGTCGACGTACGACTGGTGGTGGCGACCAACCAACGACTGCGCGGCTTAGTGGATGAGGGACGATTTCGAGCAGACCTCTATTACAGACTGGCGGGAGTGGAATTGCTGGTGCCACCATTACGCGAACGGCGCGAAGATGTGGTCGAACTTGCGAACTACTTTCTGGCCCGTCACGAGCACCTGCGTCACGTTTCGTTGTCCGATAGTGCGTTGGAAGCGTTGGTGATGTACGAGTGGCCGGGGAACGTGCGCGAGTTGCAGCGAGCTATCGAGAGAATCGTGGCCTTGAACGTCTCTGATGTCGTCGAAGTTGAGGACCTGCCTCTGCAATTGACTCAGGGGTATATGGAAGTGCTGCAACCGTCGCTAACCCGTTTGGAAACAATGCGTGCATGGGGTAGCCGCTACGCGAGACTCGTGCTCGAGCGTTGCGGACGCAACAAACGCCGAGCCTGTGGGGTACTGGGCATTAGTTACCACACGTTGCAGTCATACTTGCGCTATAGCCCGACGGCTCAGGTTTCCGAGGCGGGAGGAGAGATGACTTGACCGCAGCTAGCGCCAGCTGTGACATATTGGACCGCTGGTTACCGGAGTAGTGGCTTCTTACGTGATCGCGCATCAGTCGGGTTTGTCCGCCTTGACCACCCCTTGGTTCCAGTAGTACGTTAGTACTGGTTCCGCGGAGTTCGCGCGACCGAACCCGGTCCCTCCTAGCGACGACAACCCGCCACCCGGTTCGGGCCGCAGAGTGCATGAGCATCCATGATTGAAGAATCGCACGTCGCACTGCAGAGGACGCCGTTGCACGCACGCCACTGCGCGATGGGAGCGAAGATGGTTCCCTTCGGCGGCTGGGAGATGCCGGTTCAGTACTCGAGCATCACCGAAGAGCATTTGGCTGTTCGCGAGCATGCCGGTGTGTTTGACGTCAGTCATATGGGCGAGATCGAATTGGCGGGAGCTGATGCATTGGCTGCCGTCCAGCACGTCTCTACCAACGACGCGGCGTGTTTAGAGATCGGGCAGGCGCAATACTCCGTGCTCGCGACGCCGGAGGGCACATTTGTCGATGACATACTCGTGTATCGACTGGCGGACGATCATTTCATGCTGGTGGTCAACGCCTCGAACATTGCGAGGGATATGGCATGGATTGCCGATGCGGTGAAGGGGTTTGGCGATGCGTTCGCAGTGAACACCAGCAATCGTTACGCTTTGCTCGCGACACAGGGCCCCCGAGCTTTGGAGATTGTTCAGGCGTTGACCGACGTGGAACTGGGTTCGATTGGATACTATCGCTTCGCCACCGGTGAAGTGGCTGGCATTCGGGCGACGATTTCCCGTACAGGTTATACCGGTGAAGATGGTTTTGAAATTTTTGTCGCCCCGCAAGTTGCCGAGCGGGTGTGGGACGCGCTCTTATCGACTGGCGAACCTTTCGGGGTACGGCCTGCTGGATTGGGAGCTCGCGACACATTACGTCTTGAAGCGGCGATGCGACTCAGTGGGCAGGACATCGATGAAACCACAAGTGTGCTCGAGGCGGGCTTGGGGTGGGTCGTTGGCTGGGAAAAGGCGGATTTTGTTGGGCGCGACGCTTTGGTCCGACAGCGTGAGACTGGGCTCTCACGGCGGCTCGTCGGTTTGGAGATGACTGGGCGTGGTATTGCCAGGCATGGGTATACGGTGTACGCAGGCGAGCGCGCGGTCGGGGTGGTGACGAGCGGCACGCGTACGCCGTTTCTCGAGAAGGCGATCGGTTTAGCATATGTCCCGATCGACGGCTCAGAGGAAGGTACCGAGTACCATGTTGATATTCGAGGCCGTCGAATACCCGCGTGCGTTGTACCGCTTCCGTTTTATAAACGTTCCCGAGGGTGACTAAGATGTACCCGAGCGACAGGCTGTACACCAAGGATCATGAGTGGATTTCGGTATCTGGGACCACCGCAAGAGTGGGGATCACCGATTATGCGCAGCAGCAGCTAGGCGACGTGGTGTTTATTGAGTTACCTGACGTTGGTCAGGTCTTCGACGGCGGGAAACAGTTTGGCTCCATCGAGTCGGTCAAGGCTGTTTCGGACCTGTATTGTCCCCGGTCGGGTCGAGTGGTGGAGGTGAATACCGCATTGGTCGACCGCCCTGAATCGGTGAATAGCGATCCGCACGGTTCCTGGATGATCGAACTGGAACTGACGTCGGCCGATGAGAAGGGCGAGTTGCTCGATGCAGCCGCCTACGGAAGCTTGGTCTCCGAGTAGGTACGTGGCTCTTCGCAAAGCTCCGACGACAGCCAATTCCTTTGGGTTTGCCCGACGGCACATCGGTCCTGGTGCGGAGGATGTGGAGGGCATGCTGGCTGCCGTCGGGACGGATTCACTCGACGCTTTTATCGACGAAGTGGTGCCCTCGGACATCCGCCTGGCTGAGCCGTGGCTCGTGCCAGGTCCTGAGACCGAGGCGGAGTTCCTAGCGGGGCTTCGAACGGTGGCGACACGTAATCGCCCGGGCCGAAGTTTTATAGGGCTAGGGTATTACGGATGCATCACCCCAAGCGTGATTCTACGCAATGTGTTCGAAAATCCAGGCTGGTACACTCCCTATACTCCCTATCAGGCGGAAGTAGCGCAGGGGCGTCTTGAGGCCCTGCTGAATTTCCAGACGATGGTCTGTGACCTGACGGGGATGCCGGTTGCCAACGCCTCGTTGCTCGATGAGGCGACCGCGGCGGCCGAAGCGATGGCGATGATGCATCGTCTTCAGGCTCGCACGCGACCCCACGCGAATCGATTATTGGTTGCGCGTAGCTGTTTTCCGCAAACGATCGCGGTGGTGAGCGGGCGAGCGGAGCCTCTTGGGATCGATGTCGAACTGGTAGACCCGGCAGACATGGCCATTGACGCACGGGTGTTTGGCGTGCTGCTTCAATGTCCCGCTGAAGACGGTGCCGTGACGTCCTTCAGTGAGTTAGTTGATGAGGTTCATGGCGCCGGTGCGTTGGTAGCTGTGTGCACGGATCTGTTGGCGTTGACACTGCTGACACCTCCTGGAGAGCAGGGCGTCGATGTGGTTGTCGGGAATACACAACGTTTTGGCGTTCCACTCGGGTGTGGCGGGCCGCATGCGGCGTTCTTTGCGACCAAAGAACAGTACGTCCGCCAGGTGCCCGGACGGGTCATCGGATTGTCCGTCGACCGACATGGAAACCCCGCGCATCGCATGTCGCTGCAGACACGTGAGCAACATATTCGACGTGAACGGGCGACGTCGAACATTTGTACCGCCCAGGCGCTACTGGCAAACATGGCGGGCCTCTATGCTGTTTATCATGGCCCAGAGGGAATTCGCGCGATCGCCGCGCGCGTGCATAGTCTGACGCGGACGCTTGTTGATGGGATGCGTGGGCTGGGCGTTGAGCCAACCAGCGCCCATTTCTTTGATACGGTTCGCGTGCGCCTTTCCGCGGGGGCAATCGATCGACTTGCTCACGAGGCAGAGGCGGCAGGGGTATATCTTCGTTACGTCGACGACACGGACGTCGGGATCTCACTTGATGAGACGACAACGCCCGCTGCGGTTGATCAAGTGTTACGGCTATTAGGGGGGGCCATTGAGCGGCCACTGCCATCGGGAACGGAAGACCGTCCCGATACCCTGGTTGATCCGAACTGGTCCAGTGATCTGATACGAACGTCGGAATACTTGACGCATCCTGTGTTTCATGAGCATCGCTCCGAGACGCAGATGATGCGGTACCTGAAAAAGCTTGAGCAGCAAGACATTGGGCTCGATACTTCGATGATTCCCCTCGGCTCGTGCACCATGAAATTGACGGCAGCCACCGAGATGCGCCCGGTGAGCTGGCCCGAGTTCGCCGAGGTTCATCCATTTGCGCCAGACGTGGCATCCACTGGATATCGCGAAGTGTTTAGTGAACTCGAGCGCTCGTTGTGCGTGATCACCGGGTTGGCGGCAGTTTCTCTGCAACCGAATTCTGGGGCGCAAGGCGAGTTCGCCGGTCTGATGGTGATTCGCGCGTTTCAGTGCGACCAGGGAGAGAGTCACCGAAACGTCGTCTTGATTCCCTCGTCGGCGCACGGCACGAATCCGGCGAGCGCGGCAATGGCCGGCATGCAAGTAGTGATTGTCGCGTGCGATGAGCAAGGGAATGTCGATCTCAATGACCTTCGCTCGAAGACGGAAACGTATGCCGGAACGCTCTCGACACTCATGGTGACGTATCCGTCTACGCATGGCGTATTCGAAGATGCGATTCGCAATATCTGCGACATTGTGCATACCCACGGTGGGCAGGTGTACATGGACGGCGCCAATATGAATGCGCAGGTTGGACTCACGAGTCCGGCAGCGATTGGTGCGGACGTGTGCCATATCAATTTACACAAGACGTTTGCCATTCCTCACGGTGGTGGTGGACCAGGAATGGGACCGATAGCGGTCGCTGCCCACTTAACTCCGTATCTACCTGGGCACCCGTTGGTACCTGTGGGTGGAGCGAAGGCGATTCCTCCCATCTCGGCAGCGCCGTGGGGGAGTGCCAGCATCCTGCTCATCTCCCACGGGTATATGCGAATGCTAGGAGCGGAGGGGATGCGGCGCGCGACGGCTGTCGCGATGCTAAGCGCAAATTATTTGAAAGCTCGTCTCGAATCTCATTATGACGTGCTTTACACGCGAGCGAACGGGCGTGTGGCTCACGAGTTGATCTTTGATCTTCGCGCGTTCAAGCCTCATGGCATTACAGAACTCGACGTTGCCAAGCGTCTCATGGACTATGGTTTTCATGCCCCTACGGTGTCGTTCCCGGTTCCTGGCACGATGATGGTTGAACCCACTGAGAGTGAGCCGAGGGACGAGCTGGATCGGTTTTGCGACGCATTGGTGGCAATCCGGGCTGAAATTCAGGCCGTAATCGACGGTCGCGTGGATGCAGTCGAGAACGTCCTGAAGAATGCACCCCATACGATCGCAGAAGCAACGGCCGATGCGTGGACTCATCCCTACACCCGCGAGCAGGCGGTGTTCCCGGCGCCCTTCGTGCGGGCACACAAGGTATGGCCCAGCGTTGGGCGAATCAATGACGCCCACGGCGACCGCAATCTCATCTGCAGTTGTCCGCCTCTTGATGAATACGAGAACTAGGGTTTGCGGTGTAGTTTCTAACTGGCTGACGAAAGGGTCATGTGGAAACGGAGCGTGTGACAGCCTGAGCCCGTGCACGGAGTCCCTCAAGGAGTCGTGAGGTAATCGGTCCAGGGCAAGCTTCGCCGATGGGCTGGTCCCCGACTCGAACGACGGGGATGATTTCACGAGTAGTACTCGTGATGAACAGTTCATCGAGTTCTCTGAGATCTCCTTCACGCATGATTTCCGCCCGTATAGGAACCCCGAGGTCTGCGCCCACGTCGAAGATCAGATTTCGGGTCACCCCCTCGAGGAGGCCGGCAGCGAGGGGGGGAGTTCGGACGATTCCGTCGCGCACGCCGAACAGGTTGGATTGCGAGCATTCCGCTAGCTCGCTGCGATGGTTGAGGAGAATTGCCTCATGGGCACCCTGGCGGACAGCTTCCTGCATCGCCAGCACGTTGTTGAGCAGATTGTTCGACTTGATGCTGGGATCCACGCTGCGAGGATGGTTCCGCATGACAGTGGCGATGATGACGCCCACGCCTTCCCGTAAGACTTGGTCAGGAACGGGGTGAAAGGGTCTGGCGATAATGACCACGGACGGCGAGGGACAGGCGGCCGGGTCGTACGTGAGATCGCCGATGCCTCGGGTGATCAAGGCCCGGATTGTGACCTCTCCGTTTGGGTTGACCTCGCGCATCGTCTCTTCCATTCTTGAGCCGAGAGCGGCGTCAGACAGCGGAATGTCCAACGACACACGACTGGCCGAGGCGCGAAGGCGAATCAGGTGCTGGTCAAGGAGGAAGAGTTGCCGGTTGTAGGTTCGGAGTGTTTCATACACTCCATCTCCGTAGAGAAATCCGTGGTCGAAGATTGAGATGACCGCATGGTCACCGTCGCTCACGACACCGTTCACGTTGACGATAGCTTCCGGCATGCTGTTGTCGGCTGGTCTCAAGGGTGCAAGCTTTGCGCAGTCTTCACAGTACCATACGTAGGATTGGATTTTGGTCGTTTCAAGACGCCTGAGGCAGCCTCGGTTGGCAAGAGAGCGTGGCACCGATGAGGATTTTGAATACCAGCCAGATGCGTGAGGCCGATCAACGCACGATTACCCAGATGGGTGTGCCGGCCATGCGGCTGATGGAACATGCCGGCCGAGCCGTCGTCGCGACCATGCTGCAGCGTTGGCCGGCGATCGGTGAGAGCCGCGTGGCTATCGTGTGTGGTCGTGGAAACAACGGCGGAGATGGCTTTGTCGTGGCGCGTTTGCTGGCCTTGCGAGGCAGCGACGTGTGTGTGTATTTGGGATGCAGGTCCGACCAACTTGAAGGTGCGGCTCGGACGAATCTATTAGCGCTTGCGTCTTACGATGTCCCTGTTCATGAGGTGTTTGAGAGCAGCGCGTGGCGTGCGTCGTTTCCCGAGGTGACCAGCAGTGATGTGATCGTTGACGCATTGTTTGGGACGGGGTTGACTCGACCTCTTGGGGAACCATGGATCACGATGGTGCGCGACCTCAACAACCTGAATGTCCCGATTGTTGCCATAGATCTCCCCTCAGGGCTCTGTGGTGATACCGCGGAACTGATTGGCGAGGCGATTGATGCGGAAGTCACGGTGGCGCTGGGTGCGCTGAAACCTCCACTTGTCGTGACACCCGGTTCGATGCAGGCGGGGGAGGTCGTCGTTGCAGATATTGGAATCCCGGCAAGGGTGATTGACGGGCTAGACCGACCCGTAACTTCACTTAGCACTCGCGCAGATGCGGCCGGATTCCTCAAGGCCAGGGCGCGGGACATACACAAGGGAGATTGTGGACGAGTGCTCATCGTGGCCGGGTCTGCGAGGAAATCTGGCGCGGCGCGGCTGGCGGCGGCTGGAGCGCTACGGTCTGGGGCTGGCTTGGTGACGGTTGCGACTCCCCGGGGATGTCAGCAGACTGTCAGTGCCTGGATGCCCGAGTACATGACGTTGGGGCTGGAAGAGACTCCGCTCGGCGAGGTCGCGGCTGGGGCGGCGGAACTGGTGCTCGAGCAGCGGTGCGATGTGCTCGCGGTGGGACCGGGTTTGGGACAGGGGCCGGACGTCGAACTCCTGGTCCGGACGCTCGTTGAGCGAACCGCGGCGTCACTGGTCCTCGACGCGGATGCGTTGAATGTGTGTACTCGCGATGCTACGACACTCGTGGGGCGTGACGGCCGAGATTTGATCATCACCCCGCACCCGGGTGAGATGGCCCGTTTGGTGGGGATCTCGGCTGAGGATGTGCAAACTCATCGGATCGAGGTCGCCCGGGATTTTGCGATGGAACGTCAAATCCATGTCGTGCTGAAGGGGGCCGGAACAGTTGTCGCGACGCCAGGTGGTGAGGTGTGGGTGAATGCGACGGGAAACCCGGGGATGGCAACGGGAGGTGCAGGCGACGTATTGACCGGGATGGTGGCCGCCTGGTTGGCGCAGTTGGTGGATGCTGACGCGGCCTGTCGTGTAGCGGCCTGTCTCCACGGGATAGCGGGGGATCTGGCCGCGGCTGCCAAGAGCCAGCCTGGACTGATCGCCAGTGACATCGTTGATCATCTCGGAGATGGGGTTCTCGCGCTGCTGGACAGGCAGAGTGGGGAAGAGCGATATGACGCACACGGTTTATGTGCTTTGACGGGTGATGTGTAATTCGTGACTCGACAACATCGTACGGCTTCGGAAACGGAAACTGCATCCGTGGCGGCGCAGCTTGCGCGGTCTCTGGCGCCGGGAAGCGTTGTGGCTCTCACCGGCGATCTGGGGGCCGGCAAGACCGCATTTGTACGTGGCTTTGTGGAGGGGCTCGGGGTTGATCCGGATGAGGTGACGAGTCCCACGTTTACGGTAATTCAGGAGTATGGTGGGGGGCGTGTCTTCCACGTCGACCTCTACCGGTTGACCGGGGAAGAAGTTGACGATCTTGGGCTAGAGGAGCTTCCCGAGGGCGGAGGGTTGGTTTGTATCGAGTGGGCTGAACGGTTACCGCGCCCGTTTTCTGGTGCCGTTGCCGTGCATATCATCGATCTGGGGGAGGACAGGAGAGAGTTGAGGATCGATGACGGTTGCCCCGGGGTTACTCGGAGCGGTAATTAGGGGCTTCTTTGGTGATGACCACATCGTGAACGTGGCTCTCTCGCATTCCGGCCGGGGTGATGCGCACCATCCGGGCATTCTGCTGTAGGTCCGCAATCGTGCCGCACCCGCAATAGCCCATGCCGGCACGGAGTCCTCCGACGAGTTGATGAATCATCGCGCCGATCGAGCCCTTATGGGGTACGCGGCCTTCGATGCCTTCTGGTACGAGTTTCTCGTCGTGCTCGTTGGGGCCGGCCAGTTCGTAATCTTCCTGGAAATACCGGTCTCGGCTGCCAGCTCGCATTGCCCCGATCGAACCCATCCCTCGATATTCTTTGAAGCTGCGCCCCTGGAAGAGAATCAGTTCTCCTGGGCTCTCGTCGGTCCCAGCGAATAAGCTCCCGATCATGACGGTACTGGCGCCGACCGCGAGCGCCTTGGTGATGTCGCCTGAATATCGCACACCGCCATCAGCAATAATCGGAACGTTGTGGCGGTGTGCGGCTTGAGCGCATTCGGCGAGTGCAGAGATCATGGGCATTCCGATCCCGGCAATCACTCGGGTGGTGCATATGGAGCCGGACCCGATGCCAACTTTGACCCCGTCGACACCGAGGCCAATCAGGGCTTCGGTGCCTTCAGCGGTGGCGACATTACCTGCGACCAGGTCCACATCTGAAAATCGATCTCTGATTTGTTTCACGACAGACATCACGCCGCGCGAATGCCCGTGTGCTGTGTCGATGACGAGCACGTCCGCACCGGCCTCGACGAGCGCCGCTGCGCGATCTACCGTGTCTTGGGCGACGCCGACCGCCGCGCCAACGCGCAGCCGCCCCAGCGCGTCTTTGGCCGCAGTGGGGTAGTTGATCATTTTCTGGATGTCTTTGACAGTGATCAATCCCTTCAGGCGGTAATTTGTGTCGACTACGAGCAACTTTTCGACACGGTGGGCATGCAGCAGCGCTTGTGCATCCTGGAGTGTGGTGCCAACGGGAACGGTGATGAGTTTTTCCCGTGTCATGACCTCGGAAATTGGGCGATCGACATTTGCCTCAAACCGGAGATCTCGATTGGTGAGAATACCCACCAGTTTTCCTTCAGTGCTGCCATCTTCGGTGATCGGAACTCCAGAAATCCGGTATTTCTTCATCAATTCGAGAGCTTGGATGAGCCGGTCGTCTGGGGCGAGCGTGATCGGATTGACGATCATGCCGCTCTCCGACCGTTTCACGCGGTCGACCTCGGCTGCCTGATCTTCGATGGAGAGGTTCTTGTGAATGACACCCATGCCCCCGAGTTGGGCAACGGCTATCGCAAGACGCGACTCGGTGACGGTATCCATTGCCGAACTGACGATGGGGACATTGAGCGTGATGTTGCGGGTCACCCGCGTGACGACGTTCACCTCGTTGGGGAGTACCTCAGAGTGACGTGGGACCAAAAGTACGTCGTCAAAGGTCAAGGCGATAGAGATGTCGGCTGTCGTGAAGTGGGTTGCCCGAGTATCGGTGTTCGCGTTCATAAGAGAGTCCCTCGGAGGCAGTGCCCGATTCAAAAAGAAATTCTACCTGTGAGTCGCAGCGGAGCATGTTTCGCATGTGTACAGTTTGGGCTAATCATGCTCCATGACACTTTTTGTACTTCTTGCCGCTCCCACAGGGGCAGGGGTCGTTACGTCCAACTTTGGGAGCGTCTCGACGCATGGTTCGGACCGCCGCGTCATCACCGCCGGTGCGGGCAGGTCGTGGTCTGGGCCCCTGTCCAGGGGCTCCGGCAAACGCGGAGGGGGTTGCGCTGGGATCGTTCAAGGTCATGGGCGCGCGTGATCGTAATGCTGGTCGTCCGGCTTCTGGAGCGTCGCCTTGCGCGACCGGACGAAGGCGCCAAAGGTATCGGACCATTTCGGTTCCGATCCGGTCCTCCATGTCTTGGAAGAGCGCGAAGCTCTCCCGTTTGTACTCGATCAGCGGATCTTTCTGGGCATAACCGCGGAGTCCGATACCTTCCTTCAAATGGTCCAGGCTATAGAGATGGTCCTTCCACTGGGTATCGACAATCTGGAGCATGACGTCGCGCTCAACCCGGCGAAGAATCTCTGGCTCCACCGCCTCTTCTTTTTCCTGGTATCGCGACTTTGCTGCGCCCCACAAGGCTTCGTGGATCTCGTCGGGGCTACTCTCGTCGAGGTCCAGGGACTCCGTTTCTTCTGCCGGGAGTCCGGCGAGTTCACCGACCGAGCGTTTGAGTGCGTCGATGTCCCAATCTTCAGGATCGATATCTCGGCCACAGTGGGCTTCCACATCTTGATCGATGAGATTTTCCGCCAAGTTCAACAGGTATTCTCGGCTGTCGACGATCTCGTCTTCTGAGAGGTGGACTTGACCCTCGAGAAGTTCGCGGCGCAGCGTGTAAACGTTTTCGCGCTGCTTGTTCATCACGTCATCGTACTCAAGCAGGTGTTTGCGGACGGAAAAATGCTGGCCTTCTACCTGTTTCTGAGCGCGCTCGATGGCCCGTGTCACCATTCCGTGCTCGATCGGCACTCCTTCTTCCATACCCAGACGTTCCATCAGGCCGGAAATTCGCTCTGAGCCGAAGATACGCATGAGGTCATCCTCGAGGGACAGATAGAATCGTGAAGATCCAGGGTCACCCTGACGTCCTGCGCGGCCGCGTAGCTGGTTGTCGATTCGCCGCGACTCATGCCTTTCGGTACCGATGATGTGAAGGCCACCGGCGTTCACGACAAGGTCGTGCTCGGCTGATGTCTGAGACGTGTACTGACTGAAGATGCGCTCCCAGTCGCCGTGCCGAATGCGGTAGAAGTGGTCTAAATGAAAGAAGTAGGAAAATTCCTCGTCGTCAACAAATTTCGCTTCTTCTTTAGGTAGCCGTTCCGCCGCGTCCTCGGCTAATGCCTGTTGTCGCGACATGTATTCTGCGTTGCCGCCGAGGACGATGTCGGTACCACGACCGGCCATGTTCGTTGCGATCGTCACTGTTCCACGTCGACCAGCTTGAGCGACGATCTCTGCTTCTTGGGCGTGATATTTGGCGTTGAGGACTACGTGTTTGATTCCACGCCGTTTGAGCAGGCCAGAGAGTTTCTCGGATTTTTCGATCGAGACTGTTCCGGTGAGGACCGGGCGTCCAGCTTGCTGCTTCTCGATGATGTCGTCGACGATCGCGTCGTATTTTTCTCGTTCGGTGCGATAGATCGAGTCTGGTTCCTCTATACGGATGAGGTCGCGATTGGTCGGGATGACCATCACATCGAGCTTGTAGATTTTGTTAAACTCAGGCGCTTCCGTGTCCGCGGTGACGTGGTCGAGATCCAGCCCGCCAACCTCGAGTCGGCCTACCGCGTCTCGTTCTTCGGCGATGAGGTCGAGCAGCTCACGCACTTCGATCCGCTGACGGGTGAGGTGTACGCGAAGCTCGACCACCT
>CAZPZZ010000105.1:0-14733 GCA_964591245.1 uncultured Vicinamibacteraceae bacterium
CAGTCATCAGCCAAGCACGAGGTGGAGACACCGACCTCGCCGGCCAGAACAGCCCGCGTTCCCAGCGGCCAGCTCTCCACCGCCGTGCTTGACTGATGACTGCTTACTGCTCACGCGCTTCGTTGACTTCCTCCCGTAGCTGGTGGACCGCCTCTATAAACACCCGACCACGCTCGGCGTAGTCTCGAAACATGTCGAAACTGGCGCAGGCGGGAGCCAGCAACACCGTGCCTCCGGGAACGGCCAACCCGTAGGCCACCCTCACCGCCTCGTTCAACGAACCCACTTCGACCACCCGTACGGCACCATCAACCGCATCACGTATTTGCGCACGCGCCTCACCCAAGACGACAAGGGTGTCCGCGCGCTCCTCGAGTGCCTGGCGCAAAGAACGTAGGTCGCCACCCTTGAACCGGCCACCCATGATCGGGACGATGTGGTGCCCACAACTCTCCAGAGCACGCCGTGCAGCTTCAATGTTCGTCGCCTTCGAGTCGTTCACGAACCGCACACGCCCCACCTCGGCAACCGACTGCAGCGCGTGTTCAAGACCGGCAAACTCCTGCACGGCCCGCGTCATATCGCGTGCAGGCACGCCCAGTTCGTTAGCCACTGCACTGGCCGCCAGCACATCACTCAGGAGGTGGCGCCCAAGCAGGCGCACTGCGGCGAGGGGCACCAGTGGCTCATCACCCGATGCGGTTCGGCGAACAATCTGATCTCCCGCCACGACCACCCCGTCGTCCAGGGACTCGGTCAACGCGTAGGACAGCCGCCGCGCGCTTGCCGCCTGGGTCACTCGCATCACTTCAGGGTCATCCGCATTGACCACCAATGTGTCCGAAGGGTTCTGCCGGGCAAAAAGTCGCGACTTGGCCGCAACATACGCCTCATGCCCGCCATGCCGATCGAGGTGATCGCTGTACAAATTGAGGAAGACGCCGATCGAGGGGCGGAAGGTTGTAGCCAGCTCGAGCTGAAAGCTCGACACCTCGACCACATGGACCGAGTCAGGGGTGGAGTCCTCCACCTGCGTGCTCAATGCCGTTCCCACGTTACCTCCGACCAACACCACCGAACCGCCGGCTTCAAGCATCCTTCCCAGCAGTACCACCGTGGTCGATTTACCTTTGGTCCCGGTCACAGCCACGATCGGCCCTTGTAGCCATCTGGCCGCCAATTCAAGTTCACTGATGATTGGCACCCGCGCCTGACGCGGAACATCCAGCGCTTCGATTCCGGGGGATACCCCTGGACTCAGCACAACAAGATCGGCGGACGCGAACGTCTCTGTTCGGTGTGCCCCAAGTTCGAGCGCAATCCCTGCGTCGCGCAAGGCATGCACATCATCCGAAACTTCACTCCTCATCTCGCTCAACGTGACATGGGCTCCTCGCTTGGCCAGCAACACAGCCGCCGCCATGCCGCTGCGAGCCGCGCCCACAACGACCACATTTGTCCCACGCACGGAAAACTCACTCATCGCAGCTTCAATGTCGCCAAACTAAAGAAAGCAAACACAAGGGCAGCAATCAGAAATCTGGTGATTACCTTTGGTTCGCTCCAACCAATCAGCTCGCAGTGGTGGTGTAACGGCGCCATCCGAAATACCCGTTGTCCCGTGAGCTTGTATGAGCCGACCTGAATGACCACTGAAAACAATTCGATCACGAAGACCGCACCCACGATGGGAAGCAGCAGCTCTTGCTTGATCAAGATGGCTACCGTACCCAGAGCCCCTCCCAGGGCCAGCGACCCCACGTCTCCCATGAAAAGTTCTGCGGGGTGCGAGTTGTACCAAAGGAAACCGAGACCTGCGCCGACAAGCGCGCCACAAAATACCGTCAGCTCTGCAGCCGGTAAAAAGTGCGCCAGCAGCAAGTACTCAGCAAAAACTGCATGGCCCGTCACATACGCAAGCGCCGTAAACGCTGCCGCAGCGACCGTGAAGAGGCTGATGGCCAGGCCATCGAGTCCATCCGCGAGGTTGACCGCATTCGAGAAAAACGCCAGGACGAGCACGGCGAAGGGCACATAGAGCCAACCCAGATCCGGTGTGAGCTGCTTGAAAAATGGAAAGATCAACTCAGTGTTGTACAAGTCGCGCTCACTCAGCCAGATCAGCGCCACGCCAACCCCCAAGGCCACGACGCCCTGCCCTACCAGCTTGTATAGAGGACGCAAGCCGTGAGGCGTCTTGCGCACCACCTTCAGGTAGTCATCCAGAAAACCCACCAATCCGAACGCCAGAGTCGACAACATCGCGATCCAGACATACGCATTCGTGAGGTCTCCCCACATGACCGTTGGAACAACGGCAGCCGTCAAGATGAGGAGTCCCCCCATGGTCGGGGTCCCTGACTTCGAGCGATGCGTCGATGGCCCGTCGTCCCGCACCACCTGGCCAATCTGAAATCCTCGAAGCGTCCGGATCATCCAGGGCCCCATCAGCAAGCTGATGGCAAAGGCCGTCAGGCCGGCGGCAGCTGTCCGGAACGTGATGTACTGGACGACGTTCAGCGGTGGATAGAGCAGTTCGTAGAACATCAGGTCCACTCCCCGACCAACCGCGACACCACCACGTCCGTACGCACCCGCCGCGATCCCTTGACGAGCACAAGATCATCGTCCTGGATCAGGCGCGACACACGCTCGGCGGCGTCATCGCTGGTCTCGCAGTGGAACACCACGTCCGTCGCGAGTCCCGCCTCCGCTGCCGCAGTTCCCAACGCCCGGGCCATCTCCCCGCCCACTGTCACGAGCAGGCCGAGCCCAGCCGCCGCCGCCGCACGTCCGACCCCGCGGTGCAACTCGAGCGCGCGATCGCCCAATTCAAGCATCTCGCCCACCACAGCAATCCGCCGTCCTGGGCGAGTGTCGGAGGACAAGATCGCCAGAGCAGTCTCCATTGCCAACGGACTGGCGTTGTAGGAGTCGTCAACCACCACCACCCCGCGAGCGAGTCGATGGACCTGCCCGCGATGAGGTGGCGGCCCAACCCGTTGCACCTGCTCTGCGAGAGCATCGAGCGACACCTCAAGTTCCACCCCTACGGCAACCGCCGCCAAGAGATTGGCCAAATTGCCTCGGCCGCTCAATGGTGTGGACACCACGGCCGTCCCAACCGGGGTGTCGAGCCTCACGCGCATACCGTCAAACCCATGGTCCTCAACAGCGGACGCAGTCACATCGGCATCCACGCCCAACCCGAATGTCTTCACCGTTCCTTCAAATTCGGACACGCGAGCCATCACCCGTGGGTCCCCAGCGTTGACCACAGCCACGGTATCCGTTGTCGCACCTTCTAAAATCTCCGCCTTCGCATCGGCAATATGATCGAGGGACGCAAAGAACTCAGCGTGCACTTCGGCGACGTTGGTCCAGACCCGCATCTCCGGCTGGGCAATGGCAACCAAACGACTGATTTCTCCGCTGTGGTTCATGCCTAGCTCAACCACGGCCACTTCTGGTCGCGAACGCAATTCGAGTAGCGATAACGGCAGACCAATGTGGTTGTTCAAGTTGCCCTCGGTCTTGAACACGCGATACCGCGCACTGGCAACGGCCGCGGCCAGCTCCTTGGTCGTGGTCTTTCCAACGCTCCCCGTGACGGCTACAACCCGCGTTCCCGATGCCCGCCGCACGTATCCGGCCAACCTTTGCAGCGCCAGCAGCGTGTCGTCGACGACGATCCCCCCCGTCGGTGAAACCCCAAGGGCGTCCCGCTCGCTGACCAACGCCCCACACGCTCCGGCCGCGAACGCTCCCTCCACAAACCGATGCCCGTCGAAACGGTCGCCCCGCAGAGCGATGAACAAGTCGCCGGTGTCCACCGACCGCGAATCGATCGAAAATCCGTCGATGCCGGTATCCGGAGCACCGGCAACCACACGACCGCCTGTGGCCTGCGCAATCTCTGCTAGTGTCATCACGTAGCGCAACCATCGCGCTCTCTCCACCTACACCAATTCCGCTCGCCATCACGCTGGTGTGGCCCTCGTGCGTCGGAGACTGAGCGCGCTCGCCGCAACCACCCGATCGTCAAAGGGCCGACGTTCATCACCGATCACCTGATCCGTTTCGTGACCTTTCCCCGCAATAACGACGACATCCCCAGGTTCGGCCGCGTCGATGGCATACGTGATCGCCGCGCGACGGTCAATAATGCAAACGGGTGCCGGTGCCCCGTCCCGACCAGCTGAGCCGAACCCGCGACTGATGTCGGCCACGATCTCCTCAGGATCCTCAGACCGCGGATTGTCCGATGTCAGCACCACGAGGTCAGCAAGACGCGCGGCAACCGCTCCCATGAGCGGACGTTTCGTGCGGTCACGGTCGCCACCGCAACCAAAGACCACCGTCATCTCTCGCTCACAGAGAGCGCGGACAGCAGTCAGCAGTAATCGAAGTGCATCGTCGGTATGCGCGAAGTCGACCACCACACACACATCATCATTCGGGGTCGAGATCACCTCGAAACGGCCCGGCACCCCCTCGAGTTGGGCGATCCCTCGCTGGATCGCTGGAAGCGGTACATCCAGGGCCACCGCCGTACCGACGGCCGCCAACACGTTGTAGATGTTCAATCGCCCGGGAAGTAAGGCTCTGACTCGCAGTCGGCCGCTCGGAGTCTGAAGATCCAGATGATGTCCGGACAACGATGATTCGATGCGCTCGGGCATCACATCAGCCTCTTGATCGATGGCGTAGGTCAAGGGACGTTTCACCGAAGCCACGAGTTCTCGTCCTCGTGGGTCGTCCGTATTCACCACCGCTGGTGCGTTCTCGGGAAGCATGTCGAACAGACGTCGCTTCGCCTCGAAGTACTGCGTCATGTCGGTGTGATAGTCGAGATGATCCCGCGAAAGATTCGAGAACACCGCGGCGGCAAAGCGGGTCCCATCGACCCGTCGCATCGCCAGGGCATGCGACGAGACCTCCATGACACACGCAGAACACCCTTGGTCTACCATTTCCCGAAGCAGCGACTGAACATCTGGAGCCTCAGGGGTGGTCCGTTCGGCCACCTCATCACGTCGCCCGGTGCGATGGTGCACCGACCCAATTCGCCCACACTGAAATCCGGCAGCCTCGAGCACAGACGCGAGCAGATAGGTCGTCGTGGTCTTCCCATTCGTCCCCGTAATACCCACCACTCGAAGCTCCCGGCTGGGGTGCCCATGAAATGCCGTTGCCAGTTCAGCAAGAGTCAAACGGGCATCCTTCACCGTCAGCCAGGGGATACCAGGCACCCGAGACACGCCGGATGCTGAGACCACCAACGCCGCACCTCGATTCATGGCCTCCGACACAAAGCGCACACCGTCGAGATGCACCCCCTGCATGGCCACGAAAATGGCTCCCTGCGTGACGCGACGAGAATCGTAGGTAATGGCAGTCACCGCGCGTTCGCGCGCCAGGTCACCAACCATCGAACGGTCCTCAACCCCAGACAGCCGCCCAATCAAGTCAGCCACCGTCATGGGGCATACCTCGCCGCGTCGTCCTCCGGCCCATTCCGCGCAAGGCGTAAGACGACGGCCTGACCAGGCACGATGCTGCTACCGGCATACGGATCCTGACTGACGACAATGCCTCGTCCAGTAACCCGAGTCGACAGCCCGAGCTTCATCGCAATTCCGAGCGCATTCCTGGCACTCAGACCTTGCAGGTCAGGCATCAGTCCCGCCGATGCGATCGCGGTCTCCTCCGGCGCCCCCGACACGGCTGCGCGCGCCAACGTGGCCTGCCCCGCAGGATCGTCCTGTTCGGCTGGAGACACCCAGATAGGCGGCGGCGCATCGATGTTTGGCGGTACACCGAGATACCGCAGTGAGGCGTCTGCTATTCGCTTGAAGGCCGGCGCCGCTACCTGCCCCCCATACCGGCGAACGTTGTCGACCACAACGAGGATGGTGAGTTCAGGGCGCTGGGACGGAATAAATCCACCGAAAGATGCGACGTGATGGGTCTGCGAGTACCCCCCGCCAGGGAGAATCTTCTCCGTAGTCCCGGTCTTGCCGGCCACGGAGAACCCGCCCAATCGAGCAGAGCGGGCCGTGCCGCGAGACACCACATCTTCCATGATGCGTGTCAACGTGGCCGCAGTCTTGGGAGAAATAGCCCGCCGGATCACCCGCGGTGGCACCTCGCGGCGCTCCTCTGCGCTCACCCAGGCTCGAACCAGGCGTGGAGCCATCAACTCACCGCCGTTCGCCACCGCATTCATGGCCGTTGCCATCTGCAACGGGGTCACCGAAATGTTGTAACCCATCGCCACCCGCGCCAATGAACTGTCAGCGAGCCGAGAAAGGTCATAGACGATCCCCCGGCTTTGCCCCGGAAAATCAAGTGCAAACGTCTGCCCGAAACCGAACCGCCGCACGTAACGCCCAAGACGCTCGCTGCCGAGCGTAACGCCGATCTTGCTGGCCCCGACGTTACTCGACTTGACGATAACGTCGGTGAACGAGAGCGCCCCATAGTTCCGTCCCATATCGGAAATAGGGCGACGACCGAAGTACACGACGCCTGGGCTGGTATCGATGATCTGCTCGGGGCTGAATACCTGCTCCTCGATCGCGGCTGAAGCCGTCACAAGCTTGAATGTAGAACCCGGCTCGTATACATCCTGGGTCGCCCTATTCCGGCGAGCATCCGCATCCGACCGAGCAAATGCGTTGGGATTGAACGTGGGTTCGTTTGCCAGCGCCAGGATGTCGCCGGTGTACGGATCCATGACCACGGCGCTACCACCCGCCGCACCATGCTCACTGACGGCCGCCCGCAGCTCACGCTCGGTGATGTGCTGAATGTACTTATCGATAGTCAGCTCGAGCGTGACGCCGGTGGTGGCAGGGAGTTCGACCCGACCAAAAGCCCGCTGCCGAGCGTCAGTCTGCACGAGCACCTTACCCGGGAGCCCTCGAATTTCCTCGTCATGGAGCGACTCGAGCCCGTGTAGCCCCTGATTGTCGATGCCGACATAGCCAATGAGGTGCGCTGCCAACTCTCCGTTGGGATAAAAGCGTTTGTCCTCCTTGAGAAACCCGATGCCGGGTAAATCGAGGCGTCGGATCTGTCGTGCGGTGCTTACTGAGACGTGCCGTCGCACCCAGGCGAACTGTCCATCTCTGCTGAGATTTTCCTCGATCCGGTTCCGCTGTGCGTCCGAACACCCCAACACCTCGCAGAGCTGCGCGGTAGTGCCACTCGGGTCGTCGACGTCGTCTGGCACCGCCACCACCGTGTCAGCGTCTACGCTGTAGGCCAGCACCCGCCCCTCACGGTCGAGAATCTCCCCTCGCTTGGGATGGGTAACGATAGAGCGCGACTGCTGCCTGGCTGCTCGCTCGACCAACGCCTCGTGACGAAACACCTGGAGCTGCACGAGGCGAGCCTCTATCACAATGCCCCACAACGTCATGATGCACGCGGCCACCACAACACGCCGTCGCACGGTACGACGCCACCAATCCGGAGAGTGAGAGTGCACGGCCATTGGTCTCGTATCTGTTCTCGTTACCCCTATCCCTGGTCAGGGCCGACGAGTCATTGCGCCCCCCGTGTCACGTGCAACAACAATCGATGAATCCGGTGCCGCGACAGGGATCAAGCGCTCCAACACCTGGGCATCGTCCGAAGTCGGCGCAACCAGATTCAATTGCTCCGTCGCGATGCGCTCGATCCGCGCTGGTGCCCGCAGGGTTTCAATCTCCAGCCGCAGGTGGCGGTTTAACTCGAGTTCCTGTGCCCGCTCGTGCTCCATCAGTTCGATCTCGTACCCGTGTCTCAACAACTCGAACTGCTGCCAGGCCGAGAACAACAGCACCACAACCAAACACACCCCAATAACTGCCGATCGCCACAGCTCGCGCTGTCGTGTCTTGTCGATCTCTCGTACGATCGGGTTGTTCTGAACCGGTCGCTTGATTCCGAAGTCAAGAGATGGCTGGCTCATGACACCCTTTCGGCGGCACGCAATTTTGCCGACCTCGCACGTGGGTTTCGCAGTGCCTCCGCACGAGTCGGACGTAGGGGCTTTCGGGTCAGTACACGCACCGTCGCGTCCGTGGCAGACTCCAGCTCGCGGAGTGCGTACTTGACGATCCGGTCTTCTAACGAGTGGAAACTCATCACCGCCAAACGGGCTCCACACCGCAGACGGCTTGCCATCGATCGGAGAAACGTATCAAGCCCCTCGAGTTCTCTATTCACCCAGATTCGCAGCGCCTGGAAGGTTCGGGTCGCCGGGTCGATCCTGGACCGGCCACGTCCCCCCGACGCACGACGCACAACCGCAGCAAGCCCGGCCGTGGTCGTCACACTCCCTTCATTCCGTGCGCCCACAATGGCACGAGCAATACGTCGAGAACGCCTCTCTTCGCCATACTCGTAAATCACATCCGCCAACGCCTCTGCCGTCACGTCATCGAGAAGTTCGGCCAATGTTGGACCGCAGGAGCGATCCATGCGCATGTCTAGCGGATCCTCTCGACGAAAGCTGAACCCACGCCCCTGTCCATCGACCTGCACTGAGGAGTACCCAAGATCTGCCAACGCGCCATCGACACGATCAATGCCCCTCTGGTCCAACACTTCCTCCAGAGATCGGTAGTCCGCATGGACGAGTTCAACCCGGTCCTTCCACTGGGCCAGTCGAGCTCGAGCGAGCGGCAACACTTCCGCATCCCGGTCTAGACCCAGCACTCGTTCCGCCCCGGCCTCCAGCAACGCCTCGGTATGGCCGCCAGTCCCCACCGTGCAATCCACGAGCAACCCACGACCAGCCGGTTCGAGCAATTCGACCGTCTCCACGCAGAGCGCCGGCTCGTGTAAAATCATGGGCTTAGATTTTGAATTCCGACAGCGCGTGCGCGTCTGCCTCCGTGAATGGTTCTTCGCCTAGCCGCAGGGCAAAGCGCTCGTGATTCCACACGTCCAAATATTCGTACTGGCCAAACACGTCGACTTCGCCAGTCATGGCCGCCGCGTCCCTGAGTCTCGGATGAATCGACACGCGCCCCTGCCGATCCAATTCACCAGGCTGACCGTAGTAGTTGACTCGGTTGAAGAACTTGCCGCGGGCTGGCAGCGTGGTCGGAACCTCAGCAAGCTTTCGCTCAACGTCCTCCCAGACCGCCATCGGGTAGAGGCGGGCGAACTCGCCAGTGACGCTCGTCACGAAGAGCTGGCTACCGTACTTGTCCTGGATGAGAGTCCGGAAGATGGTCGGGATCTTCAATCTTCCCTTTTCGTCGATCTTCGCGGAGAAGTTTCCCCTGAGCACCCTTATACTCCATCTAAATCCAATAAAATCCACTCGATGGTAGAAGGCGTGGAGGCTAGTGTCAACAACCAATAGTGTTTGTTATTGATTACAATTCTGTCTTTTATTACTTACGTTTTTTATTCTCCCTTCGAATTTCGATGCTGGGTAGTGGTCACTTCGGAACAAAATTGGAGCTTTGGAACGCCACCTGTTGCCTTGAAATCGAGACACCACGAGTGAAAATGCATCAGAATTTTGGTAAGACCCGATAGGATTCTTCTTCGTTCACGGTGACAAGGCACATTCCTCGACACGAGCACACGACGCTATGCTGCACGCTGGACTCATTGGATTTCCGTCATCAGGCAAGACAACACTCTTCCACCTCCTAACAGGCTCGGCGGGCTCCGCGCCACTCACCGCAGGCAGGCAAGACCCACTTGTCGGCGTCGCGCAGGTGCCGGACGAGCGACTGGATCAACTGACCGCGCTCTTCGATCCACGCAAACACGTGCCGGCAACAGTCGAACTGACAGAACTCGCTGGTCACGGCGGCACAGCGGCACTCCTCGACGTATCGGGATTCCGACAGGCCGACGCTCTCCTTCATGTACTCAGACTCTTCGAAGACGACCGGGTTCCCCACGCGGCGGGCAACGTTGACCCCGCCCGCGACGGACAGCAGATGGAAGATGAGCTGATCCTGGCCGATCTCGCCGTGGCCGAACGGCGCATTGACCGGATTCGCCAAGACCTGAAGAAAGGAAAAAACCGAGAACTCCTGGAAGAGCAGCGTGTGGTCGAGGAATGCCGTGAGGCGCTCGAGGAAGGACGACCACTCCGCGCACTTGATCTGGCCCCGGAGGACCACAGGCGATTGCGCGGATTCAGTTTCCTCTCGGCCAAGCCCCTTCTGGTGGTGCTCAATCTCGACGAAGCAGACGTCGCGGCCCCCGATGCGGCAATTGCGCAGGCGGGCCTCTCCACAGTCCTTTCCGGCGCCGGAGTGGAGGCGGTACCCGTGTGCGCCAAGATTGAGCTGGAAATCGCCGAGCTTCCGCCAGACGAGCGCGGTGCATTCCTGGCCGATCTCGGTCTTACAGACTCAGGACTCGCCCGGGTGATCCGGGCCAGCTACGGACTCCTCGGCTACATCTCTTTCTTCACCGTCGGCAAAGACGAATGTCGTGCCTGGTCCATCCCACGTGGAACCCCAGCCCAAGAGGCGGCGCGAGAAATCCATAGCGACATCGCCCGCGGATTTATCCGGGCCGAGGTCGTTCCATATGACGCCTTGGCCGCTCGAGACGGCTCCTTACCCGCGTGTCGCGAGCACGGCGAGGTGCGCCTCGAAGGCAAGGAATACGAGGTGCAGGACGGAGACGTCATCAATTTTCGCTTTGCCACGTGACAACTGCCTCGTCCGCGGGGTGCTCGTGCTCACGTCGGGCGCACTGAATTTTGCGTGCCAACAGTGATCAACAACGCCGCCGAGACCGACGAAGAGTGGCATACTGGAACTCCAGAGCGTCCCCGAGACACGCCCGTCGCTGTCCCAGACAATCCAGAGTGAACTCGCTGGTCTGCCCTGCCCCGCGAAACTCCGCACCCACGTGCTCCTGCTGGAGTCCTTCACTAGACCCGCCTCGTGCATCCGATACACACGACCCGCAACGCTCATGGACCACCGGCGCGCCCTTCAAACAGACTTCCCCCGGACTCTGGAATCGCATGCCCCTCGAGCCGCAGCAACGCGCGCTTGATGGCCAATCCACCCGTAAATCCGCCAAGCCCTCCCCCACGGGCAATGACTCGATGACAGGGCACTATGATGGGAATCGGATTTCGTCCTAGCGCCCCGCCGACCGCGCGGAACGCCTGCGGACGCCCGAGGCGTCGAGCGATCTCACCATAGGTCGTCAGCTGGCCATGATCGACCTTGCGGGCCTCGTGCAGCACGTCACCGGTAAACGGGGTGACGGTGCCGAGGTCGATGGGCAAGGCAAACTCGGCGAGCGCACCGTCGAAGTAGGCCCGAAGTTGCCGGATGACCTCGCGCAACGCTGCATGGTCTTTCCGCACGCTTCCCACACGCGCGAGCAATTTCCGTCGATAGTGACTCTCCGATACCTCCCCGATGGAAACATCGGACACGCCCACTTTGGTCATGCCGACGAACAACCGACCGATCGGCGTCACCAGCGCCGAAAAACAAACTGCGGCCTCCTCATACGGTCCGGACTTCTTCATGGTCATGGACACCCTGCTCCTTCCGAGACCGGCATATCGCACCACGCTGCCATGGTACGATGCTGGTGTGGCCGCCTACAGAACCTACCCTGGATCCCAGCAGTTCTCCTTCGGCCCAGGCATCATGACGCCTGCTGTCAAACTACTGCTCTGGGCGAACGTCGGCATTTTCGTGGCGGGTGTCCTGATTCCACCGCTTCATGGATTGCTCATCCAGATCTTTGGTCTGCGCCCGGAAGCCGTCCTGACTGGCTTCCGCTTCTGGCAACCCGTGACCTATATGTTTCTGCACGGGGGCATTGGACACATCCTATTCAACATGCTCGTCCTCTGGATGTTCGGCGTCCAACTCGAACGCCTGTGGGGACCGGCATACTTCCTGCGCTTTTACGCGGTCACCGGTACCGGCGCGGGCGTAGCCACCATCATCGCCGGGCTCCTCCCATTCGCGTTCAGCGAGCCCACCTACGTTGCGGTCACCATCGGAGCCTCCGGCGCCATCTACGGCCTTCTCATGGCCTTTGCCCTCTATTACCCCAACGCCCCGATCCTGATGTTCTTTGTGTTTCCGGTACCGGCTAAATACTTCGTCATGATTATTGGCGCGATTGCCTTTCTCTCGGTGCCACGCAGCGCCGGCGTCGCCCATGTCGCCCATCTTGGTGGACTCATCGTCGGTTATCTCTACCTCAAGTACGGAGGTCGAACCGGATCACTGCAATTCGGCCGATTTGGTCTGATGGCCGAAATCAAGTACCGATACCTCCGATGGAAGATGGCTCGACTGCGTCGGAAGTTCCAGGTCTATTCTGGACGCGACGACTGGGATGGGCGCGTGCATTAAACGCAGAGACCAAACACGGGTACAGCCTTACCCCTTGATCACCCCCAGCGGCCGCAGGCGGGCAACCTTACGAGCCAGACTCGCCGCTTCGACCACGCCAACGACATCTTCCACATCTTTATAGGCCCCGGGAAACTCCTCGTCGATCGTGCGACGACTGGCGGCCGCAACATGGATGCCCTGCGCCTCGAGTTCCCTCGTAATCCGTCGTCCGCGCGTGGCCTCCAACGCCTTTTTCCGGCTCAGACGTCGACCCGCGCCATGACAGGAGCTCGCAAACGCGTGCTCCGGTGACGCGGGATGTCCGGCGAGCACAAAGGAATAGCGCCCCATATCACCCGGCACCAGTACAGGCTGACCCACAACACGGTACGCGGCAGGCACCTCAGGATGCTGGGGCGGAAAAGCCCGTGTCGCGCCTTTCCGATGCACGCAGACCCGGCGCATCTGTCCCTTCACGTTATGAGTCTCGATCTTGGCGATGTTGTGACACACGTCGTAGACAATCCGCACGCCGTGCCGACCTGGCGCCATCTCCCACACCTGCTCTATCGTCTCCCGTACCCAGTGCGTGATGAGCTGGCGGTTGGCGAAGGCAAAGTTCGCACCGCACGCCATCGCGCCAAGGTAACGCTGCCCTTCCTCGCTCCCAATTGGGGCGCAGCAGAGCTGCCGATCCGGCAGGTAAATGCCATACTTCGTGGCCGCTTTCTGCATGGCCCGCAGGTTGTCCTCGCAGATCTGGTGCCCAAATCCCCGAGACCCGGTATGGATGATTACCGTGATGGCGTCGCGAGCCAACCCGATGCACGACGCAAGGGTCGCGTCATAGATCTCGTCGACGTACCCGATCTCGACGAAATGATTTCCACTGCCGATCGTGCCAAGCTGTGTGCGACCACGCTTGAACGCTCTCTCACTGACCAGATCAAAATCCGCCCCAGGCAGCACGCCACCTTCCTCGATGTAATCGAGATCGGCTGCCTCGCCAAATCCGCGCTCAATGGCCCAGGCGGCACCGCCACTCGCCATCCGACGTGCTTCTGACTGCGAGAGACGCAGATCCTTTCGACCACGGCCCACACCGCTCGGAACGTTGGCAAAGAGCTGCCTGATAAAGGAACCAATACGTTCCTGCACCTCGCCCCGCGAGAGCCGCGTCGATAGGAGCCGCACTCCACAATTGATGTCGTAGCCGACCCCGCCAGGCGAGATCACGCCCTCATCCAGGTCAAATGCCGCGACCCCACCAATCGGAAAGCCGTAGCCCCAGTGGATATCCGGCATCCCGATGGACGGTCCGGCCAAGCCGGGCAAGCACGCCACATTTGCCACCTGTTGAAGGCACTGGTCGCCGGCAAGTTCCGTCATCAGTGCATCATCGGCATACACCACACCGTCCACCTGCATGGGCCCGGTGCGAGGAATGCGCCACGCCGTTTCGGTTAGCCGCTCCAGCCGCAGGGGTTCTTTCCACGGGCGAGTCATCGGGCCAGCCTAGCACCTTCACCGGTTGACGCTCACCGGTTCCGCGGTCTTCTCGTGGGCTGCTACCGACCACGCCAATGCGACGGCCACTCCCCGGTCAGAAGGTCAACACCACCCGAAGCATTGTTAGAGATCGAAAACGACCGTCGTCGACAGACCGGAAGAAGACCGACGGATCTCGACGTCGTGAAACGTCGCTGCCTTCACTTCGGTGAGAAACCGATGGCGATCTGGAGCATACGTATCACCCACCACCGTGGCCTGCAGTCGCAAGGGCGCCTCCAGCGTAAGCCGGCTAATCCGGAGACTGATAGGCAGAACGCGGCGGCTATCAAAGAGGAAGACGAGTTCGTTCAGAAAATCGATCAGCAGCGACTCGACGTCTTCTGCCTCCAGCGACACATCAGATTCGATGCATGGCTCGAGGCGCGATCGGTCAACGTCGATCAGAATCGCGCACAGCGCCCGCGCCGCATGCCCTAACAGCGTTGCCTCGGAGTCCCCACTGATCAGGACAGCGGTGTCGCCGGTATGGTCAACAAATTGAAAACCCACAATACGACGCCTTTGTACCCGTAATGTGAACGCAGCGACAACAGTCCATCTCTCAACGGCCGCAAATTACTCACCGCTGACTCCCAGCCGGCAGCGCACGCACCAGTCCTCAACAACCCCATTGGAAGTTGGCGCAGATTGTATACACTCTGCACGTAGTCTGGGTTCTTGATCCTGCACTCCACAGAGAGTGTAATCAGAAGACCGGCATGCTGTTCCGGATATCTGTAAAGCTGTGCCGAGGTGGCGAAACTGGCAGACGCACAGGACTTAAAATCCTGTGACCCTTAGGGTCGTGCGGGTTCGATCCCCGCCCTCGGTACCA
>CAZPZZ010000106.1:0-14592 GCA_964591245.1 uncultured Vicinamibacteraceae bacterium
AGGTTTCCGTGGCGTGCGTAGAGATGTTCGCGAACTGGAGTCATCCATTGGTGCGTGGACCGCCAGGGAGTGTTGTGCGCAGTGTCCCCTGGAGGTGAAAAAAATGTCATCAAAAAATTTGAGACTCAATTGGGCGATCTGTCGTCTAAGTTGACCAGTGGGGGGGATGCGAGTGCGGTGGAAGGACTCTGTTTATACGGTAAAGCTATTTAAATCAATGAGATGGACGTGAGCAGGGACGAGGTTCCTGAACGTACTTCGTACCCTCGGAGCGACCCTCCCCTGAGTTCGATTCAGACAAGAACGAGTAGTTGTTCCCTGCAGTGCCGCTAGTGGTGCGGGTTGTTCTGGTACCCAACTTGCTAGGTAGACCTATAGAAGGAAGGGAGTGGATCCGACACGATCGAGGCGAGCGTGTTCCGTAGCCGGAGGTCGGTCAAGCAAGGAGCCGCATCATGAGTAGTTGGACGGAAGGTATGACAAAGGACCGGTATAACGAGTTGCGCGAAATACTGGAGGAACGGCGCGCAAAAATTGCCGATAAGGTGAAGGATAAGATCCGTACGGTACGGTTCGAGGCGACGCAAATAGGAACGTGTCGCCTTGCCGACGCAACGGAGACGTCGGAAACCGACATCCAGGATGACATCGAGTTTGCGCTCATTCAAATGAAGACCGAGACGCTGACGAAGATTGCAGCTGCGCTGGACCGACTCGAAGAGGGAAGCTACGGCTACTGCTACGAGTGCGGGAAGGAGATCGCCAAGCAGCGCCTTCGAGCTCTTCCATTTGCGGCTCGTTGTCGGGATTGCGAAGAGGTGTGTGAGTCTGAAGTCAATCGTGAACGTGTGCTGGAATCTCGGAGCAAGGCAGTCTCATTGTCTGGGGTGTCGTCTAGTTGACGAAACTCGTGTTGTTGGGAAAAGTGTTGGGAATCCCATCTCGTCGAGGTTCGGGTTAGACTTCGAACATGCCCCGCCTATTTTGAGCGGGATCTGTTTAAATTTCGCGGGACAGGAGAGTCGCAAATGAGCGAAGAGCAAGAGTTCCTCGTTGGGGAGAGTTCAGCCGATGAGGGGCCGATCTCGATTCCAGCGGAACTGCCGGTGTTGCCGTTGCGCGATACGGTCTTGTTTCCGAATTCGTTCATGCCGCTGGCCGTCGCGCGCGAGAGTTCAGTTCGGCTTATTGAGGAAGCCATTGCTGATAGTCGTTTGGTTGGTGTGTTCACCCAGCTTGACCCGGCGATAGAGGAGCCGACTCAAGAGGAGTTGTATCCGGTTGGGACGGCCACGCACATCCATAAGATGTTCAAGCTCCCGGACGGGACGCTGCGTCTCATCGTGCAGGGGCAAGTACGTCTTCACCTGGACGAAGTGCTGGAGACAAAACCATATATTCGTGCCAAGGTGCGTCTAGCTGAGGAGATTTTGGGGGATGCGGACCGTCTGGAAATTGATGCGCTGCAACGAAACATCAAAGGTAATTTTCAGCAGGTCGTCTCACTTTCCCCTCTCCTGTCAGATGACCTTCAGGCACTGGCCGGCAACATCACCGAACCTGGAAAACTTGCGGATTTCATCGCCTCGAGCTTGACGACGATCCAGACATCCGTGAAACAGCAAGTTCTCGGCATGCTCGACGTGCGCGAGCGCATGGAGCAGTTGAACCGGACGTTGATCAAGGAACTTGAAGTCTTGGAGCTGGGTTCGAAGATTCAGTCTGAGGTTCAGTCCGAAGTCGGTAAGAGTCAACGCGAGTATCTGCTCCGTGAGCAGATGAAGGCGATTCAGAAGGAACTCGGAGAAGGTGACGAGCAGACCAAGGAGATTGAGGAACTCCGGGAAAAGATCGTGGCGGCTGGCATGCCTGAGGCCGTGCAGAAGGAGGCGCTTCGCGAACTGGATCGGTTATCGCGAATGCCGGTCGCCGCGGCGGAGTATACGGTTTCCCGCACGTATCTGGACTGGCTCGTCGCACTCCCTTGGGCCGTCCGGACCGACGAGGTGATCGACCTGGGCCTGACGAAGGGGGTCCTCGATGCGGATCATTCAGGACTGGAGAAGGCAAAGGATCGCATCCTTGAATATTTGGCCGTGCGTAAACTCAAGCCGGATATGAAGGGGCCCATTTTGTGTTTCGTTGGTCCTCCTGGGGTGGGTAAGACCTCACTGGCGAAGTCTATTGCACGGTCGCTCGAGCGTAAGTTCGTCCGGGTATCGTTGGGGGGAATGCGCGATGAGGCTGAAATTCGTGGACATAGACGCACGTATATAGGCGCACTGCCAGGCCAGGTCATTCAAGGGTTGCGGCGAGCAGAGTCGAAGAACCCTGTGTTTATTCTGGATGAGATCGATAAGCTGGGTGCAGATTTCAGAGGAGATCCTTCGTCAGCACTGCTGGAAGTACTCGATCCAGAGCAAAACAACACGTTTCGTGACCATTATCTCGACGTACCCTTCGACCTCTCCGAGGTGCTGTTCATTACCACTGCCAACGTCCTTGACCCGATTGCGCCTGCGCTACGGGATCGGATGGAAGTGCTCGAACTACCTGGCTACACCGAAGAAGAGAAATTGGCTATTGCCACCGAGCATCTCGTCTCACGACAGATCGAGAACCACGGACTGAATGCCGAACAGATCACGTTCACAAACAGTGCGTTGGCGGCCGTCATCCGTGGCTACACTCGAGAGGCTGGTGTTCGCAACCTTGACCGCGAGATCGGCGCACTTTGTCGTAAGGTGGCACGCCGGCATGCCGAGGGCGACGCCGACCCGATAGATGTGGTGCCAGAGACCGTGACTGAGATGCTGGGTGCTCCACGGTTCCAGGACGAGGAGGTGGCTGAGCGTACGAAAAACCCTGGGGTTGCGTTGGGCTTGGCTTGGACTCCGGCTGGTGGAGAAGTGTTGTTTGTCGAAGCCACCCGTATGCCCGGAAAGGGGTCGTTGACCTTGACCGGCCAGCTGGGAGACGTGATGAAGGAGTCAGGACAAGCGGCCCTATCGTGGTTCCGTGGCCAGACCGCTGCCTACGGCGTTGACTCCGACTTCTATCAGACTGCCGAGATCCACCTACATGTGCCGTCCGGAGCCATTCCAAAGGATGGGCCATCGGCGGGGGTCACGATGGCTACCGCACTGGCCTCTGAGTTGACGGGGCGTCCCGTTCGCGGTGACCTGGCGATGACCGGTGAAATTACGTTGTCCGGGCATGTGCTTCCTGTCGGCGGAATCAAGGAAAAAGTGCTCGCTGCTCGTCGTCACGGCGTGTTCGAGGTCGTACTGCCGAAGCAGAACGAAAAGAACGTGAACGAGGATCTCAGTGAGGATCTTCGGCGCGATATGACTGTCCATTTCGTTTCCCGAATCGACGAGGTGTTGCAGCTTGCACTGCAGCCGGCATCTCTTCCCCCGTCCGCTGATGTCGGAGAGCAAGCCTCTGGGGTACACGGCACCGTGCAGTAAAAGTTTCTTCTGCGACTGCGTGTCGGTCGAGCACGGAAAGCTATTCTTGAACCTCTGGTACCCAGGCGGTGGTCCGTCCGCCGATGGTGAGGTGTTCAATCCGCCGTCCTTGTATTGTCATGTTGCTCTTGCGTCCCCATCGACGATGGAAGAGCCAACTCTTGGGTAGTTGTGCCTTGTCAGCGTTAGCGCGGACCGCCGTCTGGATGATGTGCCTCAACTTTAGACGGAGACGCCGGATGTCGCTGGCGGAGAGTTGGTTGGCGTGTCGCCGAGGATCGAGCCTTGCCTGGTAGAGGACTTCGTCAGCGATCCAGTTTCCGACTCCAGCCGCAAATGACTGGTCTAGCAGCAGGCTCTTGATTACTCCAGACCGTTTCGAGAACAACTCGGCGAAGCGAGTGGGGGATGGAAGGTCGAGTAGAGGGTCGAACCCGAGTTCGCTGATGGGAGGTTCATGCTCGGGATCATGCCGAAGACGGATACGTCCCAGTCGGCGCTTGTTGGTTAGTGCAAGTTCGATGCCTCCGGTAAGGACAAGGTGCAACTTGCTGAACCGGGGGGGCCACATCTGGTCTGCGTGAGATGGACTGGATGCGAGCTGGAGCGGAACGTCGCCCTTTGTACGAAAGTGTCCAGTCATCCCAAGGTGGAAGCATGGCCAAGGTCGTTGGTCGAGTTCTAGCCACAGATGTTTTCCTCGCCGTCGCACGCCGAGGACCATTCGGTTGGTCAGCGTCCGGGTGACCGTTGCCGGACTCACGTTGACGAGTACGATTGGGTCGTGGGCACAGGTGACCTCGAGAATCCGGTGGCCGATCGCTACGTGCTCGATCAATCTTCTGGCTCTTTCGACTTCTGGTAGCTCAGGCATGAAGCTCGGTAATCATCGTGCGTTCGGTTTGGCTACAGTATTTACCGACAGAAGGAACTGAAATTCATTTACGATTTCGTGTTGCATGTGATCCCCGCTGACACCAGTCGCATGGCGTATGACGATTGTGCCGCGGCTCGGGGTTCTGTCCTTGGCTACGCAGGTGTCGAGGGGATGGGGCACTGGTGTCACGCGGCTACCCGAGTCGTGCGGGCAGTTCGGCGATTGTCCGGATCCGTGGGCAATCGGCGTCTGGGTGAAGGTTGGCTTCGTCGACCAGAACGGGGGAGATTCCGGCGGCCCGGGCACCGACCACATCGATGTGATACATGTCGCCCACGTGAATGGTTTTCGATGCAATGGCCCCGGTCTGCCGGAGTGCTTGTTCGAATAGACGAGGGTCTGGTTTTTCGATGCCTTCCTCTCCCGAGTCCATGATGTGGTCGACGAGTTGGGCCAGGTCGAGGCGCTCGAACAGCTTTCGTATCGTCCCGTTGGCATTCGACACTACGACTAGTCGGAATTCTCTCTCTCGCAAGGCCCTGAGCGCTGGGCGTACGAATGCAGGCACATGTTCCCAGAGGTTCGAGTCGCGCTGGTACTGGTGGAGTTCGGCCAGTGCTCTGTCCCTAGCGGCAGAGTGCCGAATACCAGCGCCTTCCATGACCTGCTCAAAGAATCGTTGCCCACGGCCATGATCTGTTGACGTGCCGATCAATGCCGGGACGTCCAGCGCACGCCTGGCTTGAGGATCGACCTTGGCTAGCGTTGCCGCCTCGATGTGAAGTCCTTGCCGGCTGAGCGTTTCGGCCGCGCGCGTCCAGTTGGGCCAAATCAAGACGCCTCCGGCATCGAGCAGAATGGTTTCAACAGACATAACTGAGTGAATGTTTGCTGTGGACTGTCGGCGTCAGCGGCGAAGAAGCCCTAGTCCCAATGCTGTCTTCATGTCGGGCGCGTGGCCGTCGCGTACGAGCGTTTCCGCTTCAGGGAGTGAGAACCGGCTCACTTCGATGTCTTCATCCTCGTCCGAATGAGCGGCGTGAGGTGGTGTGTACAAGCCGGTGAGTTTGAAGAAAATCATCTGCTCGTCACAGAATCCTGGCGACGGAAAGAATTCGCCCACTCGTTCCAGGTGGGTCGCGAGTTGTCCAATTTCTTCGTGCGCTTCCCGAAGGGCGGCCTGCTCGGGCGATTCGCCTGGATCAAGACTTCCAGCCGGGAGTTCCCAGATGTGCCGATCGATCGCGTATCGGTATTGCCGGACCAGAAAGAGATGTTGTGGATCTGGCATGGGGAGTAGCACGACAGAGCCGGGATGCCGTACGACCTCCATGCGTGTCTCGTGACCATGCGGGAGCATGACCTGATCGGCGTGCACCGAGAACACGTTTCCAGTGAAGATCGTCTCACTCTTCAATGTTCGTTGGGCCATGGTGGAAGGACCTTTACCGGTGTGTTCGGCCATGGTGTTCCCGAAGCCCATCGAGGACCTGCTGTAGATCGGCGGAGAGTGGTGTCGTGAATTCAATGCGGCGTCCGTCTCCGGGGTGTGTGAATTTCAGCCGCCAGGCATGAAGGAACGGGCGTTGGAGAGATGCCAAAAACCGGTGGTCAGCAGCCAAGTGTCTGCGGGTACCGCCGTACACCGAATCACCCACGACCGGATGGCCGATGCTGTTGAGATGTACCCGAATTTGATGTGTGCGGCCCGTGGCGATGGCGACTCTGGCCAAGGTCAGACCACGAAGTCGTTCTGTGCCGGTCACGCGCGTGACTGCGGACCGAGCTCGTCTGGCCCGTGTCGACATCTTCTGGCGGTTCGTCGGGTCCCGGCCGAGCGGGGCATCGATACGGCGTCCGGTGTTCAATAGACCCCAGACGAGTGCAAAGTATTCTTTGTCCACTTCCCGATCCGCGAACTGACGAGAGAGTTCTGCATGGGCTGTGTCATGTTTCGCAACGACCATGAGACCAGAGGTGCCCCGGTCGAGTCGGTGCACGATACCGGGGCGTTGTTCTCCACCGATGCCACTGAGCCCGGATACGTGATGGAGCAATGCGTTCACGAGGGTGCCATGTTGGTGGCCCGCTGCAGGGTGAACGACCATACCCGCGGGCTTATCGACAACGACTAAATCCGAATCGTCATGAATGATCTTGAGTGGCAGGGGTTCGGGCTTGGGAGTGGTCGGTACAGGTGCGGGGATCTGCAGGTCAACCACATCGTCAAGATGTACGGGGTGACTGGCTCGTGCCGGGCGATTATTCAATTGTACGTGCCCTTCCCGGATCAGGCGCTGGATCCTGGACCGGGAGTGGTCTGGCAATACGGCCGTGATGTAGTGATCGAGCCGTGCGCCTTCGTGTTCCTCGGAGACTTCAAGACGCATCGGGTTTGTCGTTACGTCGTTTGCGCGGGCGTGCCATTGTCCTGGCGTCGACCGAGATAGAGGAGCATTGCGATACTGATCGGAATAATCAGTACGGAGACGAACTGTGATGTTGGAATGGTCTCGAAGACCATACCTCGCGGGTCGCCACGGTAGAATTCGATCACGATTCTCGCCAGCGGGTACATCAAGAGGTAGGTCCAGAATGTCCGACCGGCGAAGGGGCGCCAACGACGCTCACCAGTCAACAGAAGGCCGAGCACGAGTAGTTCGGCGATTGCTTCGTATACCTGGGTTGGGTGCAATGCCACTCCCAACGGGGTGCCGACGTTGGCGGCGGCAAGCGTGTTGGTGAACGTGATTGCCCATGGAACCTCAGTGGCTTGCCCATAACAGCAGCCGGCCATGAGACAGCCCATCCGTCCAATCGCGTGTCCCAAGGCGATACCCGGAGCAAATAAATCGCACGTGGTCCAAAGGGGCAGCTTGTAGCGACGGATGTACCACCAGGATAGGGGTACGGCCAGAAGCAAGCCGCCGTAAAATACGCCTCCAGACTTCAACAGCACGAGTAGTTGTGACCAGTCGCTCGTGAACCGGTCGAAGTCAACCAGCAGCAGCATCAACTTGGCGCCGAGCAATGCGCTGATGATGACGAGAATGCCCAGGTCCATGACGCGCTGCCCGTTGAGACCCGCGCGTTCGGCGCGTTGGAGAGCGAAGCGAAGCCCAGCAATATAGGCGGTTGCGAGCAACACACCGTAGCTATAAATACTGAGCGGTCCGAGTTCAATGAGAAGTGGATACATCGTCGGTCGCCAAGAACGTGTCCAAAATGAGTAAGGAGGCGCCCACCGTGATTGCCGAGTCGGCCACGTTGAACGCCCAGAAATGGGCACTTTGCCAATAGACGTCGATAAAATCAACGACGTACCCCATCGTCGCTCGGTCGATTAAGTTCCCGATGGCGCCCCCGATGATCAAAGCCAGTCCCCCTCGAGACAGTATGTCCCGTGAGCCTGTTTGTGTGGCGTAGTACACGATTGCGACTAGTGCGACGATGGCTATTCCGGTCATCAGATATCTTTTGTACGCGAGCTCGGTGACGTTGAGAAACCCGAAGGCAGCGCCAGTGTTGCGTACGTGCACAAGATTGAGAAGTCCTGGAATGACCTCGATCGAATCGTGCAGTGCGATTTCCGTCCTTACAATCTGCTTGGTCACCTGGTCGAGGACCAGCACGACTGTGCTTATGATCCACATCACCGACCTGGTCATCATGCTGGATGCCCGAGAGGGTGCGGTGGCAGGGGGAATGACCTGTGTCATGTGCGCGTCCATGGTCATAGTGGTTTGCTATCTTGGGAGTTGGTCCTGTGGCTGTCTCAGCTGAGCGTCGCCTCGGACGCAGAGAGCGCATCTGCGCATCGTGCGCAGATCTCGTTCTCTGCCGGTGTGTCCATCGTTTGCGGGGGAAGGATCCAACGCCAGCATCTTGGACACTTCGTCGCATTGACCCGCTGTACGTCGATACGAACGGTACTGGATTCGTCGTGATACGCGTCATCACCGTCGGCAATGTCTGTGGTTCCCGTGCGAACGGTGACGGCCGACGTGATGAAGAGCGTCGGGAGATCGTCAAGATGCGGTTCAAGTGCCGAAGCGAAGCCAGCGTCGGTCGTCAAGGTGACGGCTGCCTCGAGTGAAGTGCCGACGACTTTATCTTGTCTGAGTTTTTCGAGTTTGCCGTTAACGGCGTCCCGCAAAGCAAGTAACCGCGTCCATTGCTGAATCAGCACGGGATTCCTCATGCCTTCGAGGTCGGACGGAAAATCAGCCAAATGTACGCTGTCGGCGTCTGCCCCCGGAAGGCTACGCCAGAGTTCGTCGCAGGTCACGGGCAATATTGGCGCGAGGAGACGGGTTACGCCATCGACAATTCGGTGGATCGCTGTCTGGGCCGAACGTCGGGCTTCCGAGGTTCGGCCGTATGTATAAAGTCGATCTTTTGAAATATCAATATAGAACGCACTGAGGTCTACCGTGAGGTACTGGTTCAACGTGTGGACGACTGTCTGAAACTCGTAGCGTTCGTACGCGTCGCGGACGCGAATAGCCACCTCACTGTAGCGAGCCAGTGCATAGCGATCTACTGCGGCAAGGTCGTTGAGTGGTAGGGCGTCGGTTGCCGGGTCAAAGTCGTACAGATTGGCCACCAGGATTCGGAGTGTGTTCCGGATCTTTCTGTAGGCCTCTATGATGCGGTCCAGAATGTGCTTCCCAATTCGAACTTCCTCGCGGTAGTCCACCATTGCGACCCAGAGCCGCAGGATCTCGGCGCCGCTTTGTTTGATGATTGTCTGTGGTTCGATGGTATTCCCGACAGACTTGGACATCTTGTGTCCCGATTCGTCCACCACGAAGCCATGTGTGATCACCTGTTCGTAGGGAGCAGCGTTGCGAGTCCCCAATCCCACCAGAAGGGAGCTGTGGAACCAGCCGCGATACTGGTCACTGCCTTCCAGATAGACGCGATAAGGCCAGCCCAGCTCGGGATGGTCGCCGAGGATGCCTTCGTGACTCGACCCCGAGTCGAACCACACGTCGAGGATGTCGCGCTCCCGCTCGAATTCGGTTTCACCACACTTCGGGCATGTGAGGTCCGGTGGTACGAATGCCGTGATGGGGTGTTCGTACCACGCATCGGCTCCGTGCTCGGCAAATACTTCTGCTGCGCGCTCAGTGAGTTCCGTTGTCAGTACAGCCTCTCGACATGCGGTACAGGTGACGGCCGGGATTGGGACCCCCCACAGGCGCTGCCGCGAAATGCACCAGTCGGGGCGATTGGCGAGCATGTTGTGGATACGCTCCTCGCCCCATCCCGGAAACCATTCGACTTTCTTGACAGCCGCTAACGCGCGTTCGCGAAGATCGTCCGCGTCCATGCCGATGAACCATTGCCACGTCGCCAGGAAGATGACGGGGTGGTGACAGCGCCAGCAATGCGGGTACGTATGGTCAATCGTATCTTGCTGCCACAGTCTCCCTGTCTCGTCTAAGGCTTTTTGGACGAGTGGATTGGCGTCGAAGACTTTTTGGCCTCCTACGATCGGAACATCATCGTCGAATCGGCCAGATGGGCCAATGGGAGCGTAGATTTCCAGCCCATACCTGACCCCGGTAGCGTAGTCGTCGGCTCCGTGTCCTGGAGCGGTGTGAACAGCTCCCGTGCCTTGCTCGAGTGTGACGTAGTCGGCCAGTACGCCCAATGATTCTCGGTCGAAGAGAGGGTGGGTGAACTTTAATCCTTCGAGATCGCGGCCCTTGATAGTGGCAATCTTTGTTCCGAAATCGCGTTGGACCGCGCTGGCGACGGTGTCGCGCAATTGATCGGCGATCAGCACGACGCTGTCATCGATTGCGTAGGCTCCGTACTCGAGTGATGGGTTGAACGCAATGGCGAGGTTTGAGGGAATCGTCCATGGCGTTGTTGTCCAAATGAGTACCGAGACTGAACGGCCGGCCAGAGCCGGGACGCGGCTGTAGAGATCATCGGCGGACTCGGTGCGCAGTGGAAATTCGACGTAGATGGACGGAGATGAGTGGTCTTCGTACTCCACCTCGGCTTCTGCGAGTGCCGTACGGCAGTGCAGACACCAGTGCACAGGTTTCTTACCCTTGTAGACGATGCCTTGTTCCACAAAGCGTCCGAGTGCTCGTACGATTGACGCCTGGTAATCAGACGTCATTGTCAGATAGGGGCGATCCCAGTCACCAAGGACACCGAGCCGTTGAAAGTCCGTGGCCTGGAGTTTGACGAATTTCTCCGCGTAGCGGCGACAGGCGCGACGAAAGTCCCCGACGCTCATCTCGCGCTTCTTGCCGCCCAGTTCTTTATCGACTTTTAGCTCTATCGGAAGGCCGTGACAATCCCAGCCTGGGATATACGGCGCATCGAAGCCCGTCATGGTCCTGGACTTCACGATGATGTCCTTCAGGACCTTGTTCAGGACGTGCCCGATGTGAATCTTTCCATTGGCGTAGGGGGGGCCGTCGTGTAAAACAAACTGAGGGGCCCCGGAGCGTTGCTGCCGGATGCGCGTATACAGCCCCATCTCATTCCAGCGTTCGAGGGTAGCCGGCTCCGTGGTCTGGAGACTGGCTCGCATCGGGAAGTTGGTTCGCGGAAGGTTGAGCGTCTTTTTCCAGTCAGTCATTGACACGTTTTTTCATTGTAGTGCATGGGGCCGGGAGCGAGTGATCGACACGCTATAATGCGGTCTGTGGCTATGGATGGTCGAAACCCCCATCAGTTCGTCCCACCCCGAGAGGAGGTGCTGGACAACGGACTGAAAGTGCTTGTGCAGGAAGTGCATACCGCACCGCTCGTCTCGGTCTGGTGCTGGTACCGGGTCGGCTCCAAGGATGAAACGCCCGGGCAGACAGGAATGTCGCACTGGGTAGAGCACATGAATTTCAAGGGTACCGCGGAGATTCCTCAGGAAGAGTTCAAGGAGTTCATCGATCGTTTTGGTGGTGCCTGGAATGGGTATACCTGGATAGATCAAACGACGTATCTCGCAACGGCAACTCGAGATGCCCTCGATCAGATGCTGTTCTTGGAGGCCGAGCGTATGGATCGGTGCCTCTACGACAGCAAAGCTTTTGAGGCGGAGCGCACGGTTATTATTTCGGAATTGCAAGGTGGTGAGAACGACCCCGACAATCTCCTGGATATCGAGGTAACGGCCACGGCCTTCAAGGCCCATCCCTATCGGCATCCGACCATCGGGTGGATCGGCGATTTGAAGGCGATGAGCCGGGATGATCTGTATAGCTACTACCGTCGTTACTACACACCACGGAACGCAACGTTGGTTATCGTGGGCGATGTTGAGACGGATGATGCTCTGCGGCAGGCAGAACGCCGATTTGGCAAGATTGCCGAAGGCTGTGAACCCTCGCGTCTGCGTGTGACCGAGCCGGAACAGACCGGCGAACGCCAGGTGGATATCGTGCGCGAGGGCACGACTGGGTATCTGAAGTTGGCCTACCATGCACCGGCGGTCTCGGATCCTGATTTTGCCCCGATGCTGGTCCTGGATGCGGCCTTGACGGGCGCGAAAGGGCTGAATTTGTGGGCGAGTTTTCGCGGGGTGGCTCCGCAGCGTCGGGCTCGGTTGTTTCGAGCCTTGGTGGATGGCGGCCGTGCCGCCACTGTGAGCGGGGCGGTCATGCCCACGGCTCACCCGTTTTTGTTCACGGTATCGGTCACTGCGAATGAGGGGACGGCGCTCGACGAGCTGAGGGAAGAGACGCTGGCCGAACTAGATGATGTGCGAGTGGCGGGCCTGTCCGGAGCGGAAGTGGACCGAGCGCGGCGACAGCTTCAAGCTCGTGTGACTCTTGAGAACAACAGCATCACAAATGTTGCACACCAGCTCGGATTCTTTGAGACGGTGTCCCAACACCGTCGGCTTCTTGAGTTGCCCACCCTGATTTCGGAGGTGACCGAAGAGGATGTCTCCCGGGTCGCGGCGAGATACCTGGTGGCGAGTAATCGGACCGTAGGCGTGTACCGGCCGGCGTGACATGGGTGTGGCGAGTTTGGCTCCAGTGCGTGAACGGTTGGCGAATGGGCTCACGTTGCTTGTCAAGGAAACGCGAACCCAGCCGACGGTCACGATCAGCGCGATGGTATCTGCTGGGAGTACGGACGATCCCCCGGGGTCCGAGGGCGCCGCGCAGCTCTTGTGTCGTCTTCTCGACCGCGGGGCCGGTAGCCATTCATCTGACGACATCGCCGATTTGCTCGACGTGCGGGGAATTTCTCCAGCGATCGGGGCAACGCGCCACGCCACCACGATCAGTTGTGACTGCTTGGCGGAGGATGTGGATATCGTTCTTCCGTTGGTCTGTGACATGGTCCGCTCTCCTTTATGTCCAGACAGTGAAGTGCAAGTCCGGCGTGGACAGTTACTGACGCAGCTGCGGCAAGACGAAGAGAATCCGGCCGCACGCGCGCTCCAGGCGGCGATGATGTTGCTTTACGGGGAGCGCCATCCGGTAGGGCGCCCGCCGAAGGGGTTTGTCCAGACAGTCGAGACGATCGGTCGGGAACAGTTGCTTCGGTTTCATGCCGCGCAATTTGGTCCGGATAGACTCACCCTCGTGCTAGTCGGGCACATTGCCATGTCTGATGCCTTGGCCGCGGTGACCCGAGCGTGCGGCGAATGGGTCCCGTTGGGCCAAGCGGCATCTGTGCTCCCACCACCGCCGGCCCCCTCGCGCCGGCGGCAGGTGGTGAGCCTGCCTGGAAAGTCACAGGCGGACATCGTGTACGGATTTACCACGATACCCCGCAGTGATCCTGCCTACTACAGTTATTGGGTTATGAATAACATCCTGGGCCAATATGGCGTTGGCGGTCGTCTCGGGCGCCGTATCCGGGAGGAACAGGGAATGGCCTACTATGCGGGGAGTGTGTTCGACGCTGGCCCGATAGCCGGTCCCTTACTGGTGCGTGCTGGAGTCAGCGCGACGAATGTTGACCGCGCGATCGCCTCGATTGATGTAGAGGTGGATCGTTTGGCCGATCAGGGGGCGACTGCGGCGGAACTCGAGAATGCCAAGCGGTATCTCGTCGGATCGATTCCACGGTCATTGGAGACGAATGCGGGAATCGCACAATTCTTGCAAACTGCCGAGTTGTATGGCCTCGGCCTCGATTATGACCGCCAGCTTCCAGACCGGGTACAAGCGGTGACGGATGAGGACGTGGCTCGCGCGGCGGCCAGCACGATGGCGAGCGACAGGGCAGCCATTGCGATCGCTGGACCTTATGAAGGCGAGTGACGTTTCGTTCGTGATTTCTCTTCATCCACGCTGAATCGGTGCACTGTCTTCCTGGTCGTGCCGATCGCCTGAGACATTCAGGCCGTTGGAGAGTGGATTGCCAGTACAAGACGCGGGGATACTTCAGTTTGGTTTATCCGGGGGGCCAGGTCATATTCCGTCCCGCCAGCAGGTGCAGATGAATATGGAAGACGGATTGACCGGCGCCACGGTTGCAGTTGAACACGGTGCGGTATCCGTCTTGCGCGTGTCCTTGTTCCTTGGCGAGTTGAGTGGCGCACCAGAGCATGGCCCCGAGTAACGCGCGATCATTTTCTTCCGTGTCGTTCAGTGTTGAGATGTGCCGGCGTGGAACGATGAGCAGGTGACATGGCGCCTGCGGGCTCACGTCATGGAACGCGACAAGCTCGTCGTTCTCATAGACGATATTTGCAGGGATGTCATGGTTGGCAATCTTACAGAACAGGCAGTCGTCTGACATGTCTCTCCAGTGCGGCGAACGCATTGGTCGTTTGGGGTGCTCACGCAGTCTATCAGTAATTTTTACCCTTGGAGATCTCGACTGCATCCCCATCCTGTACAACAACCACTCTCGGAAAACCCTGTAAATCTCGACGAACAGACGTGAGTTGGAGTCTGCTCCGGTCTATAAGTTCGGTGACGGCTTCCAGCTGTCCGGCTCCAATTTCCATCATCAGGTAACCGCCGGCACGGAGCCTGGAAGTTACGTCCTTTACCAGGGGCCGTATGAGGGCAAGTCCATCGACGCCTCCATTCAGCGCATTCATTGGCTCGTAGCGAACGACCTCCGGGGCCAGTCCGGCCAGATCACGCTCGGGAATGTAGGGTGGGTTGGATACGATGACATCAAAGGAACCACTCAGGCCTTTCAGAAAGGGTGTCTCGTAAAATTCGATCCGGTTGACCACGTCGTGTTTGGCGGCGTTTCGCTTGGCTACGGCAAGGGCGGCCGCCGAGGTGTCGGTCGCACTGATCCGGG
>CAZPZZ010000107.1:0-13041 GCA_964591245.1 uncultured Vicinamibacteraceae bacterium
TGAGTCTGCGGCTCTCGCCGCGTGAGCTGGCGTTGTTGTTACCAGTGACTTTACCGCTCGACGGATGGCAGGGTTCGGCGTCCCTGTGACCCGCGTTCGCGTAGCCCCGCCTGGGGCCGATCGAGTCTCTCTGGCGGTGGGGCCCGGATCTGGGGTTCCACCGGCCCTACTGTGTGTTGCCTCGGTCGTGCCTCGTAAGGGGCAGGACGTACTCGTACGGGCTCTTGCGGCGATCCAGAACCTGCGATGGACCTGTAGCTGCGTGGGAAGCTACGATCGAGATCCGGCGTTCGCGCAGTCGGTGGTCGAACTCATTCGTGCCTTCGGTCTCGAGTCACGGATTCAGTTGATGGGAGAGTGCGAACCAGAGCAACTTGACGCGTTCTATCACTCCGCGACTGTCTTTGTGCTCCCCTCGCACTACGAAGGCTATGGGATGGTCCTGGTGGATGCTTTGGTGCGTGGTCTCCCGATCGTGAGTACGACTGGGGGCGCGATTCCGTTTACCGTACCTTCGGGTGCCGGTGTGTTGGTGTCTCCCGGTGATGAGAGGGCGTTGGCGGGGGGGTTACGCTCGCTGCTTGAACCAGGGGCTGGCGAGGCACGGCGAAAAGACCTGGCCGAGGCGGCACGACACCATGCTGTCGCCGTCCCGGAGTGGGACGAGGCGGCCCGAGTCTTCGGCGAGGCTGTTCTTGAGTTGACGCCCTGAAGAAACTGATGGAGACCTTCGATGCACGCTGGCTCACCTTACGGGAGCCCGTTGACCACCGGTCTCGAGCGACCTCGGTACTCGAGCCGCTGCGGCAGGCATGGCGTACATCTGGTTGGAGCCGAGTGGTTGATCTCGGAGCGGGAACGGGCTCGAACCTTCGATACTTGGCTCCACGACTTCCGGCGGGGCAGCAATGGTCGCTTGTCGATCATGATCCTGACCACCTGCAACGGCTCCGGCGTCTGGAACGGCCTGATGGAGTCGAGCGACTTGAGGTGGTCTCGTGCGATCTCGCCTCGCCGGGGTCACGCTGGCCTGCAGCCGATGTGGTAACGGCCACGGCTCTTTTGGATCTGGTTTCGTTGGGGTGGTTGACGCGCTTGGTTGACCAATGCGCGACGGCGCGGCGGGGCGCGCTTTTCACGCTGTGCTTCGACGGGAGTATTCGGTGGGAGGAGTCAGAAGACAGCGAAGCCGATCCGGAGAACGATGCCATATGGGATGCGGTGAATCAGCACCAGCGGGGAGATAAGGGATTCGGGCCAGCCCTGGGGCCGGCCGCGGCTCCGGTCGCGGAGCGCTTGTTCACGGCAGCGGGTTTCGACACTGTGTTGGTTCGGAGTCCCTGGTGTCTTGGGGCTGGAGAGGCGCCTCTCATCGAGCGTCTGGTGGAGGGGTGGGCCGGCGCCGCGGTGGCGATGCGACCGGGGGCTGACTCCCGCGTGTCTGACTGGGTACACCGCCGGCAGGCGAGTGTGGCGCAGGGGACATGTGTCGTCACGGTCGGGCATTGGGATCTCCTCGCTCTTCCGGTGTCTAAGCCATGAAGTGGCTTCCGGTGGCGGGACGCCTTCTATTCAGCGTTGGGCTGCTCGCGGGGCTTGCCTGGCGGTTTGATGCAGGGATGCTGGGGACGAGACTCGCCACCATGCGGCCGAGTTTGGTCTTGCTGGCGTTGTGCCTCTCGGTGGTACAGATCGCCGTGTTGGCCTGGCGTTGGTCGTTCACGGCGAGGCGTCTGGGCGTGGAACTCCCGTTTCGCGCCGCGTGGCGCGAATACTATTTATCGATTTTTCTTAATCAGGTTCTCCCGGGTGGAGTCCTTGGTGACGTCACCCGCGCGTGGCGACAGGCACGGTCACAGCTTCGCGTGCGGGAGCAGGGTGGGCCTGCTGTACGAGCTGTGGTCTTCGAGCGGGTATCTGCGCAGGCGGTGATGACCACGGTCGCAGTGGTCTCATTGCTGGCCCTCCCTGTGACGGTGGGGCCGGCACCGGGGGTGATGGTTGGCGCTGGCGTGTTGGCTCTCGCTATCGTTGTATCAATCGTGGTTTGGACTCGGCGGGAGTCGTCGCGTGGCTCGTTGTTCGGCCGTGTGCTGACGGAGATGGGTGAGGCGCATTTCAGCCCTGCCGCGTTTGCGATTCAGTTCGGGAGTGCCATCCTGGTTGTCAGCAGCTATCTCGTCACCTACGTCGTGGCGGCCCGGGCTGTGGGCGTAGAGACGCCTTTGTTGGTGCTCCTTCCGCTCATTGCACCGGTCCTGATGTCGATGTTGATCCCGATTACCGTGGCCGGATGGGGGCTCCGTGAGGGGACAGCAGCAGTTCTCTGGGGGGCTGTCGGGCTGACTGTCGCTGACGGCGTCGTCGTTTCGATGGCATATGGGCTGCTGGGGCTCCTCTCGAGCTTGCCCGGCGCAGTGGTACTCGTGTTCGGGGCTCGAAGGAGCCCAGCGGCTGACCTCAGCGCAGATCCAGATCGAAAAGGACATCGTGGCCCAGCCTGAATAGCCGGTAGGGAGGGCGCAGTGCCTGACCCAGCGTTGCAATTGGCGGCAGGGCCAGGGCTGGTCGACCGGACCCGATCAACAGTGGAGCGATAGTGACGTGGAGCCGGTTGAGGCAACGAGCCTGGAGGAATCGGGAAACCGTAACGCCTCCGCCTTCCACAAGGAGACGACGGAGCCCCTGGTCCCTGAGTGCCGCGATGAGTACATCGGGTGCAAAGCCCTTTTCTCCGTCGTGTGGTAGCCATAAATCCTCGCCGTCCATCGTTGGTGGCTCGGCGGGATTCGGGTTTCGTCGTACGGTCAACGTGCGGGCTATGCCGTCATGGAAGATTGTCCGGTCTCTGGAGACGCGGCCATTCGGATCAAGTACAACGCGCACAGGACTGGGACCGTCGACGTGACGGACAGTGAGTTGCGGGTCATCAGATTCGACCGTTCCCGCTCCGACAACGACCGCGTCGACGATAGCGCGCAGTCGATGCAGCCTGATCCTGTCCTCTGGTCCAGTGACGTAGTGGGAGTGGCCGCTTTCAGTTGCGATGCGCCCGTCGACGCTCTGGCCGATCTGGCCGATTATGAGGTCCGATGAGAGCTGAAGTGGCAAATACAGGTCGAGCAGGTCTTTCGCGGCATCGCTGACAGGGCCCGGTAGCGTCCAGTTTTCCCGTTCGTCGATTTGCAGCGGCGCGTGGCAGCTGGCATTATGAGGAGTCGTAGTTGTGACGAGTTCCCCAGGGGCTTGCGGGACGACGGCGCGCAGAAGTCGCCAGGCGGTAACTTCATCAACGGGAGATGGCACGTCTTATCCTCCTCGCCCTGCGACGGGAGCGTGTCCAGTCGCGCGTCGGCCACGTTGAAGCCCCGTTCAGAGAAAGTTGATTCACTCTGCGCCGGTTGGCCTTTCGACAATAATCTAAAGAGTCGAAGCGCTCCGGAGCGGATGCTGACGGTTGGTAGTATGCACGAAGCAGAACGCGCGTTGTTTGAATTGCGTCAGGGACGCCCATTGTTGGTTGCTGGGACCGGAATCGGTGCCGGCGATCCCGGGATGTTGTTGGCGACCGTTGAGAACCTCACCGCGGACACGATCGAACTGTTCCGCCAATATGACGCCACAACGCTTCGCGTGGTAGTCACGCCTCATCGCGCGCGCGCGATGGGCCTCGCAAATGGGGAACCAGCGCGAGCCCTCAGCCTGAGGGTTCGGGGCGAGACTGCCCCAGAGCGAATCCGTCATCTGTGTAGCGCGGCGACCACGTATGCCGGCGAGGACCTCGGGGTCCGGCCTGCAACGAGGCTGGAGGTTGGAGGGTTGGCGCTGGCCCGTCTCGGTCAGTTTCTCCCTGCGGTCGTCGGTGTTCAGGTGCGGCCCGAACAATGTGACACGCTGAACGCGGTGCTGGCCACCGGATCGATTCTTTCGGTCACAACTGCGCAAATCGAGTCGATGGCCGAGAATGTTCGCGCGACCGTCACGTACGTGAGTGAGGGCCCGGTGCCGTTGGCGGATGCGGAGCATGCGCGGTTCATGGTGTTCCGGGAGGCGAACGGCTTACTCGAGCATGTGGCGGTTCTTATTGGGGATGCTGAGCGATGGCCTGATCCGGTACCGGTCCGGCTGCATTCCGCCTGTTTGACGGGCGACCTCTTTGGGAGCTTGCGGTGCGATTGCGGTGAGCAACTCAGGGGAAGTCTCAGGGCGTTTGCATCGCAAGGTGGCGGGGTCCTCCTCTACCTCTCGCAAGAAGGTCGCATGATTGGTCTCGGGAACAAGCTGCGCGCCTATTCTCTTCAGCATGCAGGGCTAGACACCGTGGATGCGGATGAGATGCTGGGATTTGGAGCGGATGAGCGTGGCTATGATGCGGCCGTGGACATGCTCCGCTACTTAGGCGTCAAGCGGGTGCAGTTGCTAACGAACAATCCAGAGAAAGTGAATGCTGTCCGAGAAGCCGGGATTCAAGTCGTTGACCGGCAACCGCTGTTTGGCACCTTGAACCGTCACAATCTGCGTTACGTGAAAGCGAAGGCCGATCGGGCCGGTCATTGGCTTGACGAAATGCTGGCAGGTGGCGCGGTCGATAAATAGCGGTTTCCGCGGAATACCTTTCCTGTTATCTGAGGCGCTCGAGCGGAAAGGCCTGGGTGTCTTCGATGATCTCGGCCAACACGTGCCCGTAGTGCGCGATCAAGCGTGCTCCCATTTCGGCACTGGCCAAGCGAGTGTCTCCTGTTACACCGTCGATGTGGAGGTCTTCGGCAAGCCAGGCGAATGAGGCACCACCCTCTGGGCGGATTTGGCGAAGCGTGCCATCGAGCTCTTCCCCCAGTGAGCGGAATCTGTCTAGTGCATCGGTGTGTACCAAATCCGGTCGAAGGTGGAGCATCATGGCCGTCTCGACTGCACCGCCGTGAAGGCCGTGTTCCCATTCGGTGTCGGGGAGTACGACATCGGCGGGGCGGCTAAAGTTGAAGTGACTGGCCGTGACGACCAGCAGTTGATGGTCTGCGCGAAGCCGGAGGCTGGCGGTGTCCAGCACGGCCGTGTTGCCACCGTGGCTGTTGAAGAGTACTAGCCGCCTAATCCCTGTCGCGGCAACGCTGGCACCGAGTTGATACACCACGTCCGCCAGAAGTGCAGGCGGTAGGCTGAGTGTCCCGGCAAAGTTACGGTGCTCATGGCTCGTCCCTACGGTTTGCATGGGGAGAGTCCAGGCGTGCAGGTCTGCAGGGAGACGCCGGAAGGCGTCGGCAAGGATGCCGCGCCCCACCTCGGCATCGGTAGCAAGCGGGAGGTGGGGGCCGTGTTGTTCAATGGCGGCTAGAGGGAGCACGATAACCGGGTCGCGCGACGCCAGCGACGAGGCCTCACGGGTTGTCAGCGTGTCCCACCGGCGGTCTGGGTCAGAGCTCACAAAGGTTCCTTCCGCAACGACGTGTGGTGTTGGTGACGCGTGGCGATCGTATCCGATCATGCAGGTGGGCGTGCCGCGCAGGCAGGGACAGCCATAGCCTGGAAACGAAAGTCGCGTATTCTGCGGCAGCCACTCGCAGTTACAATTCTCTGTATGAATAGTGTCGGTGGGCTTCGCGTCCTGGCCGCGGTCATGGGGGTGTTCCTGCTTGCTATGGGTGAGAGTAAGCTCGGTTGGCTGGGTGACAGTAGCGCGCTCATTGCCGAGCTGCGCAATTGGTGGGGAAACGCACCAGCGCCGAGCAAGTGGTATATCGACACGATCGCGATGCCGGGAGCGCCGATCTTTTCCAGGCTCGTCCCCTTGGGTGAACTTGCTACCGGTGCTGCCCTGATTGTTGGCTACCGTGTCAGGTGGGCGGCGGTGGTCGCGCTAGTCATGGTCGTGAATTTTCACTTCGCGATGGGCATCCTGTATCAGTTCACCTACTTGACCAACGGTTATGGATTGCCGGTGATCGGAGCACTCGCCGCGCTGGCGCTAGGGCCGCGACGTCTACCTCTGAGTATTCCGGGTAGTTACTAGTGCGACGTGCAGACGAAGAGCGTATGGAACTGGAACACTGGTGGGGGCTATGCCGTTGGTTGCGACTCGCCGCGGCCGTGGCCGCGCTGAACCTGTCGCTGACATTTGCCAATGTGTGGCCGACCTTGGCTGTGCATCCCACCGTAGATCTTTCGCTTGAGGCCACGCTCTGTGTGCTCGGCTTCGTGGTCGCCCGGGGTGTGTTCCAAGGTTCCATGGCCATCGCGGTGCGGTGGGGAGCAGCCCTCTGGCTCTTACTTATCGTCGGGCGGTATGCCGAGGTCACCACGACGTCGCTATACGGTCGAGACATCAATTTCTACTGGGATACTCAGCACATGCCCAGCGTCGGTGCGATGTTCGCATTCGTGGCTGACCCGTGGCTGAAGGCCGGGGTCGTGGCGGCTTTGTTGTTGGCGCCCCTACTTCTCTACGGAGCAACATGGTCGGTCTTGACGACGATCGCGGAAGCGACGCAGTGGCGCCGGATGCGTCTGGCGCTCGGGGGCGTCGCGGGCACAGTGCTCGTGGTCGGCGTGACGACGTTCTCCGGATATCGTGTATTCGAGTGGGTGCGGTTTGCTGACCCGGTACTCCCCGCCTTTGCCCGGGAGTTGCGGGAGTATGCGTATGAGGCGAGTGGGGCAGGGTTGCGTGATCTCGGGGCAGCGCCATCCTGGCGATCTGATCTCTCTCGTGTCCAGGGCGCAGATGTGTTGGTCGTGTTTCTTGAATCGTACGGTGCCGTCAGTTGGTCCCGCCCAGAGTTCGTCGAGGCATTGGCACCGGTGCGGTCCCGTTTTACTGACGCCATCGAAACAACGGGTCGGAATGTGATGTCCGCGTTCGTCGAGTCCACCACGTTTGGTGGTGAATCCTGGCTGGCTCATATCAGTCTCCTGTCAGGTACGGAGGTCCGCGATCAGGGGACAAATGTCAGACTGATGGCGCAAGAGCGGGACACCCTGGTGAAGGTGTTTGGGCGTGGTGGCTACCGCACAGTGGCGATCGTGCCTGGAATCTTGGTCAGCTGGCCGGAGGGGGCTTTCTACGGATTCGATCAGATCTACGATCACGAGCGTCTGGATTATCGTGGACCGCCGTTTGGTTGGTGGGGTGTCAATGACCAGTACTCGCTTGCGCGAGTCGATGCCGTTGAGATTGCCCCAGAAGCCCGTCCACCAGCCTTCGTGTTTTTTACAACGATTACAACGCACGCCCCGTTTGTACCCACACCACCCTATCAAGCAGACTGGACCAGGGTGCTCTCGGAGACGCCCTATGACGACGAGGCCCTCGATCGCGCGTGGTCGGCTTGGCCTGATTGGATGAATTTGGGGCCGAGCTATCTGACCGCGTTCGAGTATGCCTTCGACTATCTTGGCGGGTATTTGCAGTTGCGAGCCGATCGCGACCTCGTGATGATACTCGTCGGGGACCATCAGCCGCCTGCATTGGTCAGCGGTGAGGGGGCGTCATGGGATGTGCCCGTGCACGTCATCGCGAGTCGGCCCGGCGTTCTGGAGCGTCTTGAGCAGCGGCATGCCTTTACCAGTGGTCTGACGCCGGCGCCAGAAACCGTGGCTCGGATGGACACCCTGCTGCCGATTTTGCTCGATGCGTTTGGCGACAGAATGGCGGACACAGATGTCGCACCGGTCGGCGTGGTCACGGGTAATGGGGAACCCGAAGAGAACGTCGTTCGATGAATGGGAAGGCCAGGGACTAGAGGCTGTCGACGAAGTCGTCTGGAGAGGCACGTCCTAAGGGCAGCTGAATGTTGGTGAGGCGCGTTCGATGACGTCAATGTATTCACAGGTCCGAGCGTTCCCGATAGTGTCCGTATCAGTGGCATGGCTCTGGTTGGCGGTGTCACCGGGGCTGGCGCAAGAGACATTGGACGTCATGACATTCAATATTCGGACGTCAAATGGTCGGGATGGTGCGAACGCGTGGCCTCATCGGAAGGATGTCGTCGTGCAGGCGATCGCGCGATACAGCCCTCAGATCGTCGGTTTGCAGGAAGTCCTCGATGAACAAGCGGAGTATCTCGATCTGAGGCTTCGTGACTATCGATGGCTGGGGATGGACCGCGGGCTCAACGGAGGAGTGGGACTCAGTGAGTACACCCCGATCTTTTACCGGCACGACGAAGTAAGTCCTATCGAATCAGGTAATTTCTGGCTCACGTCTACGCCAGACACGCCGCCGCCGGTCAGGGATAGCCGTTGGGGGCGCCGTCGCTGGGGGCGTATCGTGACGTGGGCGCGATTTCACCATAGAGCGACCGGCCGACAGTTTTATGTGTTCAATACGCACTTTACACTGCGCCAGGGGCCGAGTCAGTATCAGTCTGCTCGATTGCTCGCGGAACGTGTTGCCGCCTTACCCGAGGGAAGTCCGGTTGTCGTGACGGGGGATTTCAATGCGAGTGCCGAATTCACTAAGACCTGGAGACTGGCGACGGCGCGCGGGCTGGAGGATGCCTGGGTGGTAGCGGGCGAGCGTCGTGGGCCACCCTTTACCGCCAATGGTTTTGGCCCTCCGCCCTCCGACGAGGTCTGGCGAATTGATTGGATCCTCGTGGGCGGTCCAGTAGCGGTACGCAGCGTTGAGACGGTGCTGTTCAATGATGGCGGGCGCTACCCGTCGGACCATTATCCGGTGGTGGCGAGCCTGGAGCTACAGTGAGGCTGCTCATGGGCAGTAGCGGAGAGGAAGATCGAGGATGACCCGTCGTCTTCGCAGTTCCGCATACCGGTCTCCGAGAGTGTTCGGCGTCATTGTCTTTGAGACGTCGGTCGGGATGTCCACGGTCTCAGGCAGATATCTGCGGCAGGTGCCGAATTCCTGTTCATACTCCTGACTCGGGAACTGCAGTGTCAAACGAGCACCTCCCGGCCGGGAGGTGGCACGATACAGTGGATTCACTTTCAGCTGTCCGGTGACCGTAAGGGGGGGCGGTATCGTGTGCACCCCGCGAATCGTGTCTCCACGGGTTGCCAGCAACGCCAGGGAGGGTTCACCATCGAGTGACGTGGGTGAGCGCGGAGTCGTGAGATCGAGGTGGTGGTGGTCCAGTAGCTCGTCGAGCAAGGTGGTATCACTGAACAGTCGTGGCTGCCATGTCGCAAAGAGGTCTCGATACGCGCTTGGTGTGAGTGTGTCACCAGCGGACATGTTTTCGCCGAGGGCGCTGTGAAGGTGAGGCATGAGCACGACACCATTGGGATCTGCCACGCGGAGCATCTCGTCCGCGCAGAGTCGTTTGTTCCAGATGTAGGGAAACGCGTCGGCGAGTACGACGAGCGAGAAGAGGTCGGGGCGGAACGGGAGTGGAGCCTCGGCATCGCAGCAGACGGCGGCGCAGTTAGGTGCCGTGAAGCGGGTGGCGAGCCAGAGCTTCCAGAAGTGTAAGTCGGCGACGATTGGATCTGGCTGAGGGCTGTCTGAACGTCGAGGTCGCTCGCTCAGCACCCGTGTGAGGTGTCCGCTACCTCCACACAGATCGAGTCGTGGTTTTGATGCCTGGCCGGTAGCCTCGTCGGCCGCTATGACCAGCGCTTCGGCGACTCGAAAGGTCGGGTCAGAGAAGCGATACACAAAGTAGGTGCCTTCAGGATCTGGACTCAGGACTTCGATGGCCTCTTGAAAAGTGGTTGCCTTGTCCGCAAGAAGCGCCTGCATCCGCGAGGCCCGAGGGGTATCGAGCCCAAGCAGGCCTGTGAGGGCTTCGTCGTGTCGCCCAGCTTCGAGTGCACGGATTGCCGCGCCAGTGACCGCATTGGTGACAAGCACCGGAATGCCGGCCACGATCGGAAAGGCGCAGCACTGGCACCCAAGGACACCGGAATCGAGCTCGTCCCCAATACGAACCACGGCGTCGTTGTTGGCGAGTTCCAGCCGCGTCCCGCAGTAGGGACAGCGGAGCATATCGAGTAGGCTTTCGTGCACTATTGCAGCTCCGTGACAAGACGATCGAGAAACGTCTCGCGCTGTGAGCCAACTGTGGCTCGGCGGTAGTACTCGATCCCGAGCAGCCGTGTTGCCGATTCTGCGTCCAGACGTGTCAATGCGCAGTCAGTGAGCTGGCTCTGGTGACAGAGCAGGGCTCGCCATCGTTGCAGTGCGTAGTTGCCAGTTCGGAGCACGTGAGTCGGTGGGGTGGCGTCAGCACCGAAAGCGTCAGGGTCTGAGACGCCGAGGATTGCGCCCGGGCCTGCGCCGAGCTGTTGGGGCAGCCGGGCCGCATGGTCCACGATAGCCCGCATGGAGCCAGCCGGCAATGTTACGTAGTACAACGCCGGGCCCCCATCGCCCAGCGTGGCGATGATCGCTGTCGTGCGTAGATGCATGGCAATGTGATCCGGATGCCAGTACAGACCATCTTCACCGAACGTGATCACGACGTCAGGCTGCGTCCGCTGTACCGCGGTACGGATGTCAGACTCCAGCCGGGCGGGGTTGACCCAGGGCAGCATCCCGTCTTCATGGTCGAGGATCGTGACGTCGGCCACGCCAAGCTCCTGTGCTGCGGCGGAGAGTTCTGCTGCGCGGATTTCCCGGAGCCGATTGGCAGGTAGTGCGGACCTGTCGCCTCCGTGTTCCCCGTGGGTGGCACAGAGGAGAGACACATGGATACCGTGAGCAGCACAGCAGGCCAGTAGACCACCGCAGGCGAGTGATTCGTCGTCTGGATGAGCAAAGATTGCGAGGAGCGAAGGCATAGGTGCTCACCGTGTGCGGGCCACTTGATGGGTAGAGTTGGCCAGACGGGCATAGACGGCGACGTGCGCGTCTACCATGCGGTTCGGGCCGAATCGAGCTTCGGCCTGGGCTCTGACCTTCGCGCGGTCCAAGGTCAACACCTTGTCGAGCCCGCTCTGGAGTGCGCTGAGGGTCGGAAAAACGTACCCTGTAACGCCATTGTCCACGACGTCCCGCACGGCGCCCCGAGCTAGCGCGGCGACTGGCGTTCCGCACATCATCGCCTCGGCTAACACCAGGCCGAATGATTCGGCTGATCGAAGCGGGTAAAGAAGTGCGGTCGCGTGTTGCAGTAGAGCGACTTTGTCGGGTAGTTCGACTTCTCCAGCATAAGAGACAGAGCGGTTGTCGACGAGCGGGGCCACGACCTGACGGTAATACTCGTTCTCGGCCGCCGCGAGAATGATCCGCCGCCCTGTGCTGCGTGCGACCTCGATCGCATCGACCACACCCTTTTCCTCGGTAAATCGACCCAAGAACAACAGGTAGTCGTCAGGTGGAGATTGGAACCGGAAGGTCTTCGGGTCGACTGCGTGTTGGATCGTGTCTACTACATTCAGTCCAGCGAGCCGTTGGGCCTGGCTTTGCGAGACCGCGATGAAGGGGGCGTCTGGATACCGGGCCCAGACTGCAACCTCACTTGAGGTTGGCGCATGGTGCACTGTCTGGAGGAGTGGCGTCGGGCAGACGCGTGCGTAGCCGAGAGAGATCGGCGAGTACTCGGCCTGGTAGTGGATGACGTCAAATTCTCTCGCCCGTTCTACTGCAGCGGCCAGGTTGAACAGTTCACACAGTTCCCAGGGCCAGAGCGAAGTGTCTTCGTGGTAGCCCTGAGGAAAGACGGCGTGTACCCGCGCACGTGTGGCTGAATCACCGGTTGCAAAGAGTGTGACATCGTGTCCACGCGTGACCAATCCATCCGCGAGCATCGCGGTCACTGTTTCGATCGAACCCGATCGGGTTGGGGGAATCGATTGAGCGACCGGTCCCACGAGGCAGACCCTGAGCGGGGAGGAATCGATGTTCGGGCGAGTTGCTGGTCCGCTCATACAGTTGCTCGCTCCAACAACGCCGGTAGGATTCGGGATGCGTCGAAATGGTCCTGAGCAATCGTCCGAGCGCTCCGGGCGTGGGTTGGATAGTCCGCTTCCAGGCGGGCCAGGTTGTCGATTGCCTCGTCCGGTGTGGAGAACGAAAGTAGACCGGCGTCGGAGGGAAGGTGTTCGGTCCAACCAGTGTCTTGGACGAGTGCAGGTCGGCCTGCGGCAAGATAACACGCCGTGCGATCACTGAACCAGCCGGACCGTCTGGACACATACGCATGCTTGGCCACACCGAATTCGCCCTTCGAGCTCTGTATGAAGGCACGATATGTCTCGATAGATCGGGTCAATGCCATCGCAGGCTTGGGCGACCAGCCGTGTTGAGCCAGCAACTCTTGTGGCCCGTTCACGGCCAGGCCAAATCGAGTGGGTGTTCGCGAGGGCAGATCAAGAAAACGGAGAAACTCACGGTCTTTGTTGCCTTCGACATCCGTAAAGCTCTGTGTGCGCCAGGTCATGACGGTGGTGAAGTAGTCACGCGACGGCGGCGCGTCGGGGCGCCAGAGTTCGGTGACCACCGGCTGCCAGGTCTTTTGCCAGGTGAACTCACCTGTCGGGACGTCACATCTGGATGTACCAATGTTGGCGCCAAATGTGAAGAGGTGGTCGAATTGACGGAAGAAGTCCACGTACCACGGGTCACCCTTCTCCAGCGCGAGCTGTGTAAAGACGGGATCTGAATCGATGAATATGCGGCGCGGGATACGTGCGTATTCATCTCTCCAGAACCATGTCCCGCCAGAGAGATTCACGAAGATGTCGGTATCCGCGCAGTAGGTGCGAATGGCCTCCTTGGAGAGCCCATGATAGGTGCCGTCATAGTTGACGAAGCACCAGTGATCACCAAGATTGAAGGGCGCAAGGGTGCGGTGAAGGTGCCGGGTACCGTAGGACGGGTCTGGCGACATCATGTCGGCGTCGGGATCGTAGATACACTCTCCCGTATCTTCCAGATAGCAGACTTCATGTCCAAGAGCTCGAAGTCCGAGCAGATACATGAGAGAACACCAGGCTACGCCGCCGAACGGGTATCGAGCCATGACGCTCGCGAGCAGAATCTTCATTCGCGTATTTGAACTGCTATGCGGATTTCACTCCGCGTTTAAAATCCATGGCCGAAGGCCTGATACAAATGCCTGCCACATGACGAGCGGTTAGGGAATT
>CAZPZZ010000107.1:13141-14526 GCA_964591245.1 uncultured Vicinamibacteraceae bacterium
CCATGGCCGAAGGCCTGATACAAATGCCTGCCACATGACGAGCGGTTAGGGAATTTCGGCGCATCGCTAGTTGGGTGGGCTGTCGGAGCGCACTGTCGCTGCGGTTTGCACGATGACCAGGCTGGCGCCGCGTGGCGGGGACCATTGATTCAGCGACAGGGCACCAGCGACTGGCCCGTAGCGGGATGCGTGCTGCCTGCTTGATATCCACTTCGTTAATCCTGACATGAAGCCCTAGCGCATCCAATGTACACGACCAAGACCCGCCAGGCATTGGTCACCGGTGTTTCGAGCCCGATGAATGTTGGATTTGCACCTCCTGCAATGACTAGAGGTGGGAGAAATGGTTGACGAAAGTGGTGCCTACCTCGTCAGTCGATGTGTCAAATCTCCGCTCTCGGTGGGGGGGCGAGACTGCCCGCTGTCCACGATTCATGGGAAGCGTGAGGACAGGTGAGCAGTTTTCGCAAGAGCCTGACCATCATCGTGATCGGACTCTCCCGATCCAGATGGTGCGCGACCAGGCGGTCATGGTTCCTGCCTTGTTTAATTTAACTTGTGATTGGCCACGTTCGACTGGGCCAATGGTATCGACGCTCAGTGGCTAGCGTCGTTAAGGCGTGCTGCGTAGGTATGTAAGGCAGAGACTGTTGTCTCGAAGTGGGCAGCGATGCGTTCCAGTGCAATCAGGGTGACGTTGCCACGTTCTTCGAGCCGCTGGTAGGCACTCGTCGAAATTCCACACGCCATGGCAGTTTGCCGCTGCGACTCTCTGGTGTGTGCCAGTCGCAGTCGGCGAAGGACGTGTCCGATGTGCCAGTTAAGGCCTGCAATGCCTGGAATCGAGGGGGAACTCATCATACGTCTATCACCACGCTTACGTGTCATCGCGCGTGAGGCGCGGTTCTTGGGTAATGGGGTGAGGGTGAAGTGGTTTCGCGGCGGCCAGACTGCTGCCCCCTGGGCTGTGCCGCGGTCGTCTAGGCCGCGGCCCGGGGAACGGTGGTCAGGACCGCCTCAAGAGAGCAGGTTGCCAAGTGCCACAGCCTCTCAGGTTGTATGGGAAGGCGTGCGTGCGGCGGTGCGACGGGCCCCGGCCCGCGCGCGCGCTACCTGTGCGGCTTGGTCGCGAGCCTGCATGATTCCAAGCATCACAATGCCTGAAACGAGTAATCCAAATGCGAATATGACTGCGGTGTTGATGTAGGGAATCATTACGAACTCCTTGAACAGTTAGGGCGATGCAGTGGGCTAGTGGTCGTTGGGGGCGGTGTGGTTGTCGGCAAGTGCCAGTCGGACACCGACCCATAGCGAGAGAATCGAAGGGACCCACACGGAAACAAAGGGGCCATTGCATTGGTCAACGGTGACCCAGAGGAAGACGC
>CAZPZZ010000108.1:0-14416 GCA_964591245.1 uncultured Vicinamibacteraceae bacterium
CGATTGACCGGTGACGATACACGCGCCAGCGTCGACATCTCAGCCCATCGCGCGATCCTGGCACAAGCCGAACGGTACATGCACTTCGAAGGCGGCACCGCGATCGACATGGATTTGATGGCAATCGGGGCGGATAGCGCAACCATGCACCTAGGGGCGGACGAAACATCACTCGAATCGCTCGAACTCGTGCAAGACACCATTGTCCAGTCGACCGACCCTGCCTCCGGATTACGACAGATGGCCGCCCGGGAAACCACGCTCGTCTTCGACGGCTCAAGGAGTCTGGAACAAACGACACTTACCGGAGACGCCACCGTTGAACTGAAAGGTAAGAGTGGCGGGCCGGGTTCTCGAATCGGCGCGTCCAGCATAGACGTCACGATGACCCCTAGCGGCAACAGGGTCATGGCCATTGCCGGCGGCGGTGGAGTGCAGCTTCGGCTACCAGCCACACCCGATGGCCCGAGGCAGGAGATCCGCGCCATGACCCTGGTCGGCACCGGTACACCGGAGATTGGGCTCACGGCGGTCCAATTCGAGCGAGACGTTCAATATCGCGAGGAACGGGCCGCGAGCGCCACAAATCCAGCCATTACCCGTGTGGTGCACGCTCAACGGTTGGCAGGAGGAGTCGATACACAGTTGACCGCCCTGCTGAAAGTCGAGTTTCTCGGTGATGTAACCTTTCAGGATGATCGGCAGACCGTCGAGGCTGACCAAGCAAACTACGATGTCATCCAAGGGGTCATCAGCTTGGCATCAGTGGGCGATACCGGACGCAAACCGCGCGTGGTCGATGAACGAAACTCAATCGAGGCCACCACACTCGACGTCACGCTGGACGGGTCCGCATTGAATGCCTCCGGGGGTGTGCAGAACGTGATCACACCACAGAACCACGACCTCGACGACGCCGGAACCGAAAAGACGCCCGCACTCCTCAACGATGATCAGCAAATCTTTGTGACTGCGAGCGAACTCAATTATTCCGGGGATCCTGGGGTTGCAACATACAACGGAAGCGCACGCCTATGGCAAGGGCCCACCAGCTTCGAGGGAGACCTAATCGAAATCGACAACGGGACAGGCGGCCTGACCGCCAGCGGTGCCGTCAGAACCGCTATTCAGATAATCAGGCTCAACGAGGACACCCAGAACAACGAGGTAACGCTCACCCGTGCCGAAGCCGATAAATTTGAGTACGATGACGTCGGAAAGCACGCTGCCTATACGGGCAACGCCGTACTTCGTTCGCGACTTGGCGACTTGAAGGCAACCACCATCCATGTCTTTCTGAAACCGGATGGACGTACCTTGGATCGGCTGGAAGCGCGTGGCGCGGTGCAACTTCAGCTGGACGGCCGCTGGGCAGCGGGCGAGAGCATGACATACCACGAAACAGAAGGACGGTACGAAATGGAGGGCAGCCCGGTCGAGATGGTCGAGCAAATAGAGCCCGAAGAACCAGAAACCAGCGTTCCAGGTGGCGCGGCACCCCCTCCCCAGGATTGTCGGAGCACCCAGGGTCAAGCCTTAACGTTTTTTCGTGCCAATGACACGATCATCGTCGATGGGCGAGAGCGCCTGCGGACGGAAACCAACAACAACGATTGTGAACCTTTAATTTTCTAGCGAAATAGCAGCTCAGTTCACGAGAGCAGTCGGTAATACGGTCGCTTTTCCCGTTGACGTGAGACGCAGGCTCAAGCCTATCGGCCGCACCCGTGATGCATCGATTCAACGGCCTGAGTGCGCATCACCAACCATCTACCCATGGCTACACTTCGTACGCACAATCTGACCAAGTCCTACAGCGGTCGCACCGTTGTGCGTGATGTCAGTCTAAACGTCTCGTCCGGTGAGGTCGTTGGCCTGCTTGGCCCCAACGGCGCCGGCAAGACGACGACGTTCTACCTCGCCGTGGGTCTCACTGCACCAGACCGGGGCGTAGTGGAGCTCAACGGCGAAGATGTCACCGACGACCCGATGTATCTTCGGGCGCGGAAAGGCATTGGTTATTTACCTCAAGAACCCTCAATTTTTCGTGGCCTGACGGTTGAACAGAACATCATGGCCATTCTGGAAACGCTGAGCCTGTCCCGCTCAGAACGGAGAAAGCGGGTGGCCCAACTCCTTGAGGAATTGCACCTCACGCCGCTCGCCAAATCTCCTGCACATACGCTTTCCGGGGGGGAACGCCGGCGTGCCGAGATCACGCGAGCATTGGTCATCTCGCCATCCTTCATGCTGCTGGACGAGCCCTTTGCGGGCATCGACCCAATTGCCGTGACGGACATTCAGGAAATCATCTTCCATCTGAAGTCACGAGGCATCGGTGTACTGATCACGGATCACAACGTACGCGAAACCCTCCGGATCACCGATCGTGCCTATATCGTGCACGACGGAACCATCTTTCGGAGCGGAACGCCGGCAGATCTGGCCACCGACGAGGATGTGAAACGTATCTATTTGGGTACGGATTTTCGTTTGGATTAGAATCGGAACAGGAGTCGGTCCACCGAGTGGATCGAAGTCCAGACATGGTACTGCAACAACGACTTCAGACGCGGCTCTCTCAAAAGCTCATTCTGACGCCATCGTTGCAGCAAGCCATCAAGCTACTCCCGATGTCAACCGTGGAACTCGTCGATCTCTTGACTCAAGAGGTTGTCGAGAACCCGATGCTCGAGGAGATCCCGAACGAAGAGCTACAACCAGCCGAAGCTGCGAACCAGCCAGAAAAAACAGAACCACCGGCCCCCGACAAGGACCAAACCGACTCCTGGGAAGACGCCGATTACGATTATTTTTTCGGTGAGTACCTGGACGACGGTTATCGTCCTCGGACCCCGCGTGAAGTCAAGGAACTTCCTCCGATCGAAAACACGCTCTCGACGGAAAATTCCCTTGCCGACCACCTTACCTGGCAGCTCTCATTGCGGATTGGCCAAGACGACCCCTCGGTCCGCGCGATCGGCCCCGCCATCATCGGCAATCTCGACGACGACGGCTATCTTGTCGCGTCGGTCGAAGAAATTGCCCATATGGGCAACTGGCCCCAGACGGACGTCGAGCGTGTGCTTACGGTGGTTCAACAATTTGATCCAGTTGGTGTTGCCGCCCGAGACCTTCGGGAATGTCTCCTTCTCCAGATCGCGAACCTCGGCTTACAAGGCACACCCAGTGACACGATCGTTCGGGAACACCTGCCGCAGTTCCAGAGTCATCAGGGACAGGAAATAGCCCGGCGTCTCGAAATGTCGGTCGAGGAACTCAAGCATCATATTGACATCATCCGTCAACTCGATCCAAAACCCGGTAGTCGTTACAACCCCACCGCATCGCAGTACGTGATTCCAGACGTTTACATTATGAAGGTCGAAGATCAGTACGTTGCGGCGCTGAACGAAGACGGGATGCCACAACTTCGTATCAGCCCCACCTATCGCCGACTGCTTGACAAGAACAAAAGCAACAGCGACGAGACCAGGGCGTATGTCAAAGAGAAATTCCGGTCGGCCCTATGGCTCATCAAATCAGTCGATCAGCGACAGAAAACAATCTACAAAGTAGCGACAAGTATCATCGCGTTTCAGACAGAATTCCTTGATCGCGGTATCGAACACCTGAAACCACTCGTGCTTCGTGACGTTGCGAACGACATCGGCATGCACGAATCCACAGTCAGTCGCGTGGTGAACAATAAATACATGCACACGCCTCAAGGTGTGTTCGAAATGAAGTATTTTTTCCACAGTGGCATCCGGAGTGCCCATGGGCAAAGTGTCTCCTCGGTCACGATTAAGCAACGCATTCGTAAGATCATCGAAACCGAAAACCCGAAGAAGCCCTTGAGCGACTCCCGCATCGTGCGATTGCTACAGGATGAGGGCCTGATACTCGCTCGACGGACCATTGCCAAGTACCGAGAGGAAATGAGAATTCCAACCTCCGGACAACGGAAGGTGCTCTTTTAACCAGGCTGATTCCACAGCCTCTCTGTGAAACGCTCGACTAAGCCTGCGCTTATGACCTCCACCGGTCAGCCAACACGGCCGCAAGATCAACGGTCTCACTTCGTTGTCGTGCCCGGCCTCTCTGGTGCAGGCAAGTCAGCGGCAATCCGTGCTCTTGAAGACCTCGGCTACCTGTGTATCGACAACTTGCCGACGGTCATGATTCCCGCATTGGCCGAACTTGAACTCCATGACGGAACCCTCCACGAGGCCGTTGCCGTCGTGGTCGACATTCGTGACCGGACGTTCCTCGACCAATTCGATGGAGTGTTCAAATTACTTCGTACGCGGCAAAACCTGCGGACCTCGCTCATTTTCCTCGAAGCGTCCGATGCTGCACTCGTGAGACGATTCAGCGAGACACGCCGTCCACACCCGCTCACTCCGGCAGGCTCTGTCATCGAAGGCATCGTGGAAGAACGGATCCGACTGCGTCCCATCAAACGGATGGCCGATCGGGTACTCGACACATCCGACCTGACGGTACACCAGCTCCGACAAGCGTTTGGTGAACTCTCAGCCGATCACGACCAGCGGCTGTTAACGCTCACCTTGCTGAGTTTTGGCTACAAGTTTGGGGTGCCACAGGAAGCAGACCTGCTCTTCGACGTTCGGTTTCTCCCGAACCCCTATTTCGTCGACGAACTGCGCAGCCTGAACGGTCGAGATTTACCAGTACGAGAGTACGTCGTAGCCACTGAATCTGCCGGCACATTCATCGAAAAGACTACAGACCTACTCGGTTTCCTCATTCCACAATATCAGAACGAGGGAAAGACCTACCTCACTGTCGGCATCGGGTGCACAGGTGGTCGTCACCGGTCCGTAGCGATAGTCGAACAACTCAGACCGCTACTCAGTAGCATCACTGGTGTCCGTTGGCGCGTCAAACACCGAGACGTCGGGGAAGAATGACCCTCGACGAGGAAGATCTATGAAAGTCGAAAAGCCGTGGGGTTACGAACTCCGATGGGCAACAACAGAACGGTATGTCGGGAAAGTCATTCACGTTGACGCCGGGCAGGCCTTGAGCCTGCAATATCACAACGTCAAGGACGAGACGATTCTCGTATGGAGTGGGCGGATTTCCTTTGAGGTGGAAGAGAACGGAAGGCGAGTGAAGCGGGAAATGGGCCCGGGCGACAGCTTCCACATCACGCCAGGCACAGTACACCGAATGTCGGCCATTGAAGATACAGACATCTTCGAAGTTTCAACACCAGAACTCGAAGATGTCGTGCGCCTAGAGGATCGCTATGGTCGAGCGACCGAATAAAAATTCGCCGAGATCGTAATCCTGGAGAACGACTCGCTCGTGTCCTGCCCCTTAAAAGGGGATATCGTCCTCTGTTAATTCCGGCGGCGCCGGTGCTTGCCCCGTCGGTGCGGTATCGCGGTCACCAAAATCCTCCCCGCCACCACCACCGCCTGCACGGCCCCCTCCGAGCAAGACCACTCGGTCAGCCCGGATCTCGGTGGTGTAACGCTTATTGCCGTCTCGGTCATCCCATTGTCGCGTTTGAAGGCGGCCCTCAACGTAAATGGTCCGTCCCTTCAGCAGATAATCTTTCAATGATTCTGCTTGCTTTCCCCACAGCACGACACGGTGCCACTCGGTACGCTCCTGACGCTGTCCAGAGGTACGATCGGTCCACACATCGGTCGTCGCGATGCTGAGCGTGCTCACCGCCGCACCGCCCGAGGTATATCGGATCTCGGCGTCTCGACCGAGGTTTCCTACCACGATAGCCTTATTCACCGTTCCCATACGCGATGTCCTAGTTGCCTCCGTCTCAGTGTGACTGGCCCTTATGGTTCTGCTCGGTCGAGGGCTTGCTGTGCGAGATTCGCCATATTGTCATCGGGATATTGCTCCACCACAAGCTCGAAGGCGTCCCGTGCCAGCTCCGTCTCATCGAGTCGTTCCAGGGTCAATCCGCGCTTGTAGAGCGCTTCCGGTACGACATCCCCCGTGGGATAACTCAGCTCGACTTGTTGAAAGGCCTCGGCCGCCTCCCGAAACTGGCCATCCGCATAGTAGTTCTGTCCGATGAAGAACTGGGCATCATCGGCCAACTCGGACTGAGGAAACGAACTGATATAGGCTTCGAAGCCCTGGATAGACAGTGCCCATTGGCCCGTGGTGTAGTCCGCATAGGCCGTATCGTAGAGCCGTCGGGGTGACACTCCAGGGTTGACAGATGCGGCAGCTGGAAATGATACGGCCGGCACGATCGGTTCTCCCGTCTCGGGATCGACTTCGAGTTCGGTCAAGGCCATTCCCATCGGAGGAATGGCCATCCTGAGCGCCTCGACTTCTTGGGCGAGCGAGGACACACGCACATTCGTTTCGTCCACTTTCTCCCTCACGATACGGACCCCTCCGGCCACGTTATCGACCATCAATCGTTGATCAGCGAAGGCTCGCCGCCGGTCTTCATTCTGATCGTCAAGCCGAACCAAAAGCGTTTGGAGCGTCTGATCTAAGGCTCCTAACATCTGGTTCAGCCGGCCAGCCTGTTCTTGCAGCATCCGGATATCTGCCATCATTTGCTGGTGCTCGCGATCGGCCGCGTGAAGCGGGGCAACCACGAATAAAGCGCAAAGCAGACCCAGCGCAACCGTGGGGGAAAGCCATTTCATGCGTCACCTCAATCTGGTGAAAGTCGAGAGGGGGGTCGCTGTCAAAACTCGTGACGCCACTGATCTCGACTGACCATTGAGCCTTCATCCTATCCTGCCCGGCCCCAGACCCCAAGTAGGGTGGGCATACGAGACACATCGGGATTACTTCGACGTAATCACAAAATGGGCCCGACGATTTGCCGCCCAGGACGCATCGTCGCTCCCGGGATCGAACGGAAACTCCTTCCCGTAGCTTACGGTCCGCAAGCGGGAGGGATCGAGTCCAAGCTGTACGAGATATTCCCGTGCCGCCATCGCTCGTCGCTCCCCAAGTCCGAGGTTATATTCGGGTGTACCGCGTTCGTCGCAGTGCCCTTCGATCGTTACCATCCAGGTGGGGTAGCTCCGCAGCACCTCCGCTGCAGCTTCCGCCGCCAATCGAGCCCTAGTATCAAGTTCCGCGTTATCGAGGGAAAAAAATACCGGCTCCAACGGAGAATCGCGATTGAGTTCCTCGAGCGTCAGCGTCGAAAATTCATCTTCTGGTGAAAGTTCGAGAGGTACGGGGAGCGGTGCCGGTGGCTCTGGGGGAGTAGGCGGCGGAGCGCCAAAGTCTTGACTTGGCGCAGGTGCGGGCACCTCCTCGGGCTCGACCGGGGGCGGGTTTCCAGAACACGCTATCTGCCAGGACATGGCGCCCCCGAACAAGACTACCCAACCAATTGACACTCTCGAACTTCGAATTCTCATCTGCATCCTTTCTACGGCAGACTCCGTCTCGCATCCGGCAATCCCAATTCCGTCGCATCGACTCATCGAGACCAACTCGGCATTTCGTTATTGCCAGACGACGTCACCCGCCGAAGGCCGCGCCCATCACGTCCGATCGTATAAATCTGTTTAGATCCGCTACCACGTGTGGACATGAACGCAACGTGCCGCCCGCTTGGAGAATAACTAGGGCTCTCGTTCGACCCCAGACCAAACGTCAACTGACGGACTTCATTAGTCGCCAGATCCAACACCTTGATGTCGTGGCCAGGCCCCGTCTGCGATGAATACGCAATCTCGTTGAACGGCGCCGGCGACCAGGTCGGTCGATCGCAGTAACTCTCGTAGGTCAAGCGACGCAAGCCAGTGCCGTCGGCCCCGATGGCATAAATCTGCGGTGCACCCGTGCGGTCTGACGTAAATGCGATTTGCTGCCCATTGGGGGACCAGGTCGGGCTAGTATCGATGGCAGGATGGTTCGTCAAGCGACGTAAGCCAGTGCCATCTACATTGACGACATAGATATCGTTGTTGTTGTTCCGATTCGAATTAAAGGCGACCTGGCTCCCGTCTGGAGAAAACGCGGGCAAGAAGTTCTGTTCTCGATCATTCCCATCTGCGGGGCGACTCATGCGTCCCTCGTATAGATGTGACACTGTTACATCTGGGAACCCACTAAGCCACGATGTGTACCCGATGGATCGTCCATCAGGCGACCATGCTGGATTGGTGTTCAACGCACGCGAAACGGTGACTCGCCGCGCATTGGCACCGTCGTAATCCGCAATATAAATTTCTTTTACCGGGCGATTCTCAACCAACCCCAATGATGTCTCGCTATCACGATCGGACACGAAGGCGAGCCTGCTCCGCGCCACACCTTCAAGTCCCCGCTGATGCCGATGCAGTTCATCCGACAGTTGGTGGGCATACCGCCTGAGATTACTAATCGCCCCCGTATAAACAACGCCGAACGCCGAGTCCAGTGAACGCACAGAAAACAAACGTGCTGTCACTTCAATCTGGCCCTGGCTCGGAGAGGCGACCGTACAGCTGATGACACCATCGGCGCCGAGTTCACGCCACTGGTCGAACGGGAGATCAACAAGAGAGCGCGCGGCCGGAATGGTCTCGTAGACATCTCGCGAAATCATTCGAAATTCACGCTCGAAATCAAGATCATCCCAGAGCACTTCCGCAATGATTCGTCCCGCATCCGCCGCCGCTTGATCTTGTGTCAGCGCAAGACAATCGGGCACGGCGAAACTGGGCGGAGTCCCAACACTGTCGCCGATAATGAGACTTACCTCATCGCGTTGGGAAGCACGCTGGGTTTCCGCACGCCCCATAGTGACGAGGCAGAGCGCCATCCCCCCCGCGATGGTAAGCGCGAGCGCACGTCGTGGACTACAGGTCACGGGTCAGACTCCTCAAAGGTTGAAGACAAAACACCACCGTGTCTGTCTGAATAATTGCCGATACACTTAGCGTTGGTACTGAAAATTGAGGTGCACAGTTAAGCTGTCCTCTGTAAAGCCCCCTGGCAATGGCGGAAGCTGGGCCGTCAGCCGCAACGCTCGCTCCGCACTCTGATCGAGCGCGAAGAAACCACTACTGGTCTCGCGTGCGACATCTGTAATTCGCCCGTCGCGCTGAATAGTAAATCTCATCATCACTTGGCCAACAGCACTCTGCTGGTTGTTCCATCGACGCCGGATCAAGTCAACCATCACGCCGAGATACTCGGGGCAGCAAAAGTCGCCGACATCTAAATATCCACCGGACCCCAGTCCGCCAGCCGACAACCCCAAGCCTCCCCCCTGAACACCCGTCTCGGCGAGCGCCGCACCTTCCCGCAACTCGGGCCCCCTGGTTGGCGTCCGTCCACGGGCCTCCTCGGGTGCGGTCTCGACTGGAATATCCAGTTCCGGACGACGCCCTTCGGATACAGCCTCCGTCATCTCCGGAGGAGCCGGCGCCGGAGGCTGAATCCATTCAGGGCGATCAGCTTCTTCAAGTGGCAAGACTTCCTGCACAGGTTGGGCCGCAAGCGCCGTTTGCCCGCCTGAACTTGGGCCAGCCGGTCCACCAAGACTCACATTCATGACGGGCCCCGCAGCGACTGCACCCGATTCCGAAAACAACCCTGCGGGAAAGAGCATTAAACCAACCATCACGACCACGTGCCCTGCCAGAGAAACGCCAAAAGTCAGGCTCAGGCGATCTGAGGCCTCAATACGATGTCTCAATCTATCGGTCAGCGACGAGGCCATTTTCACCGTTTTCATCATTCGGCCACACGCTGAACAGCGCGGATCGAGAAATTCCTATTGTGCCGTTGTGTTCGTGAACGCCTCACCGTCACAACCCTTCCGGGAACTCAGCAACCAACCCCACGTTGCTAACGCCTCCCTCCTTCAGCTCATCCATGACGGTCATGAGTTCCTGGTAGGTAATTCCCGCATCACCCCGTATGAAAACGTCACGACCCGATTCTCCAACCAGTTCTTCCCGCATGCGCTGATCCAAAATTTCCACGCGCACGGACTCTTCTCCGACTTGCACAATCCGGTCCGTCTTGAACGAAAGAGGAATGATGACAAACAAGCGCTCCGCTGCAATTTGCTCCGCACGCCGCGCTACAGGCAGGGTCACATCAAGACCGCGCTGCATCATTGGCGCCGCAACCATAAAGATGATCAACAGCACCAACATAACGTCGACGAGAGGCACGACGTTGATTTCGGCAAGTGACGAACCGGTTCGACGTCTCCCTCGCCGCCCCCCGCCACCCTGATCGTGAATTTTCGGCATATCTCAGTGACACCCGCGTCGAGAGAGTTAGGTGAAATTTCGTTCAGCGATGTTAAGAAATTCCAATGAGAAATCTTCCATCTCGTAGACGTAGAGCTTTACCTTATTCGTCAAATGGTTGTAAAAATAGACAGCTGGAATAGCCGCCGCCAAACCAGCCGCAGTGGCAATCAGAGCTTCAGCGATCCCAGGAGCCACGACGGAGAGATTTGTTGATCCGGTCTGGCTAATTCCCAGAAACGAATTCACGATACCGACGACCGTACCAAAGAGCCCGATGAACGGAGTAATGCTGGCCGTCGTGGCCAGTATATGCACCCATTCCTCAATCTTGGTCGTCTCCGCCGATGTCGCGCGCAACAGAGCGCGATCAAGCGCCTCAAAACTCCGCAGCGTCGGTTGCCCACCCGATTCGCTGTCGCTTTGCCGCAACTGACTGTTGAGTTCCGCATAACCGGCCTGAAACAGTCCGGCGAGCGGGCTTTGGGCTAACGATCGACAGACAGATTGCACTTCGGCAAATTTTTTACTGCGCCGAAACACCTCAAGAAAACTAGTAGTTTGCTGCTCCAGACGCTTGAACTGACGCAGCTTGTGGATCGCGATTGCCCAGGAGGCAACGGAGAAAAGAACGAGCAGCAGCAGCACTCCCTTGGATAGAGGCGTAGAACGCGACACCCAGTCAAGGAGGCCTTCACCGACAACATCAGCAGCGCCAACTGCCTCGCTCTGCAAGGCAATGGCGTAGTAACCAAGGGTACGCACGTTCCCCTCCGTTGACTACAAACGCGCCGCTGGGAAAGCGCCGACACGGAATAATATCACGGCACCAAAACGGCTGTCAAATATATGGTATAATTACCATTCTACGTACTTTCTGCGCATTCAGCATACTCTCGCTATGGTCGTGACCCCTGTAGTGACCGTTCCGACGCACACGTCCCCTTCGTGGTCGCACGGCGTACTCGATACGGGACCTCTGCGGTTTCGCCTAGAACCCTGAGCGCATGATCCGCTTCCTGCGAATCACCGACCTGGCCGTCATAGACACGGTCGAACTAGAGCTGGACGCGGGCCTGACCATCCTGACTGGCGAAACCGGTGCGGGAAAATCCATCGTGGTCAGTGCCTTAGCATTACTCCGCGGCGCCAGAGCGTCGGCGAGCCTCGTACGCACAGGAATGGAAAAAGCCGTGGTCGAGGCCGTCGCCGAGACGGTCGACGGCACCGAACATACCTTGCGCCGCGAAGTGTCGACGCAGGGAAGAAGCCGGGCGTATCTCGACAACCGCCTGGTGCCCACCAACAACTTACGCGCCCTTGGCGCAACGCTGCTCGACCTGTACGGACAGCATGAGCACCAGGCCCTACTCGACCCAGGCAGTCACCTCGAACTCTTGGATCAATTCGCTGGACTCCAGAATATCCGCACGCGCGTCCATGCCGCCTTCGATGCATTGCAAGACACTCAGTGCGCACTCGAAGAGATGCGTAGCAAGATCGCGAATCGTAGAGACCGATTGGACGCGATCGCGCATCAGCTGCGCCAGATAGAAGAGATTGCCCCATTGGACAGCGAAGACGAAGAACTCGCGGCGGAACGCCACCTCCTTGCCAATGCCGATCGTATCCACCGACTCGCGGCGGAGAGCTACACAGCCCTGTATGACGGCGATGGAGCAGCCCTGGAACGGCTTCATCGGATATGGAAAACCGTTGAGGAACTAGCCACGCTAGACCCCGCCTTGACCCCTCATCTCGACGCCAAAGACAGCATGCTTTCTCAACTGCAGGAACTGGCCTATGCCCTGCGGGACCACGCGAGTGGGGTAGAGGCATCCCCAGAGCGACTGCAAACAGTGGAGGATCGGCTCGCAAAACTGGAACGCTTAAAGCGGCGATATGGCCCGACGCTAGCCGACGTTATTGCCCAACGGTCCAAACTGAGAGCAGAACAAGAGGAACTGGACGACACGATCGATCTGCACGCGCAACAAGAACGTGTCGACGCCGCTCAGGCCACGTATCTGGGAATCGCCCAAGAACTCTCCCAAGAGCGGCACGTCGCTGCCGAGACACTATCGACCAGCCTAGAACGCAGCCTCGCCGACCTCGCCATGAGTAAAACCCGTATAGAAGTTAAATTCAACGAATCGACCAGTCCAGAGGATTGGACCGAGCGCGGCCTCGACCACGCAGAATTTCACTTCTCGGCCAATCCCGGTGAAGAACTGCGACCGCTCGCCCGTATAGCATCGGGCGGCGAGCTCTCCCGTCTCATGCTCGCGCTCCGGACCCTGACATCTGCAGAAGACACCCCTCTCACCATGGTCTTTGACGAGGTGGACGCGGGTATCGGGGGAGCCGCAGCGGAACAAGTCGGCACAAAGCTGCAAGCACTGGCAAAACACTCTCAGATCTTGTGTGTGACCCATCTTCCACAGATCGCTGCCTGCGGAAGAAGCCACCACCTTGTCACCAAATCGGTCCACGACGGGCGCACCACCACCACCATCCGCCGTCTGGACCACGCAACACGGGCTTCCGAACTCGCTCGCATGATGACGGGGACCCAGGTGACTGACGCGGCCCTTCGAAGTGCACGCGAGCTGTTGTCATCGCGCCGCTCATCGTAGGCACATCACGACCGTCGATCCACTCTTTTGGGCACGACTTCACAAGCGGGATACCATAAGGCGGTACAACGACTGCACCCCGCACGACATGGGCGCGGCGGCACAACGCTCAACCGGAGGACCCACCGAGGTGGCCAGCAAATATTTCATCGAAACATTCGGATGTCAGATGAATGTACATGACTCTGAACGCCTGGCTGGCCTTCTCGATCAAGCTGGATACGAGGCCGCGCGAGATCCGGCCGACGCCGATCTTGTGGTCATCAATACATGTAGCGTTCGCGAGCGAGCAGAAGAACGGCTCTATACGGAACTGGGCGCGGTCCCGACCAACAACCACGGTCGTCGTCCCATCGTCGCAGTGACCGGGTGTGTCGCTCAGCAAGAGGGGAGGGCCCTGCTACAGCGAGGAGCTCGAGTCGACCTCGTCGTCGGAACCCAGGCGCTATCGAGGCTCCCAGAAATGGTCGATCGCCTCAGCGAGAAAAAAGCCGACCAGGTAGACATCAACCCCTATGACGACGTTTCTTTTCCATTGGGAATTGCTCGTCGATCCGATCCGACCAAAGCAGCGATTAACATCATCGAAGGCTGCAATGACTTTTGCACATTCTGTGTAGTTCCCTATACCCGCGGACATGAGCGCATGAGATCGGCGGCCGAAATTGTAGACGAAGCCCGCTTGGCTGTAGACGAAGGACACACCGAGATTCACCTACTGGGACAGATCGTCAACCATTACCAGGCACCGGACCGACCAAACTGCGAGTTCCCAGACCTACTCGCACTCATCCACGAAATCCCCGGCTTGCGGCGGATTCGATTCGCGAGCCCCCATCCCAGACATGTCACGGAGCGCATGATCGACGCCATGCGGTCACTGCCCAAGGTCTGCCGACACCTCCACCTGCCCGTCCAGTCAGGATCGACCACCGCACTTCACCGAATGCGCCGTCGGCACTCCCGGGAGGAATACCTGGATCTTGTGACGCGCCTTCGCCTCGCGATGCCGGACATTGCACTTTCTACGGACATGATTGTCGGGTTTCCCGGGGAAACAGAAGCCGAATTCTCAGACACGCTTAGCCTGGTCCGAACCGTGCGCTACCACAGCATGTTCTCCTTCAAGTATTCCGAACGCCCCAATACGCTTGCGTCAAAGCGAATGGCTGACGACGTCCCGGCCGCAGAGAAAACCCGACGCATCGTCGAACTCCAAGACCTACAAAAGGGCATCCAACAGGAACTCCTTCGTCGCCTGGTCGGCTCAGACACGGAAGTACTCGTGGATTCAACGAGCCGAAAACGCGACTGGGAGATGGCAGGCCGCACGACCGGCAACACCGTCGTGAACTTCGGCGCCCCCAAAGAGTACCTTGGTCGGCTTGTCCGCATCCACATCACCGATAGCGGCCCCTTCAGCCTCAAAGGCAAACTCTCGGATGGCACGCCAGGTCATCCCTCGTAGCGTCCTCGCAACGAGATCCCCGTCTATCTAACCACCACCCTCTTCCGCGCATTTATTCAACACCACTCCGGAGCGCAATT
>CAZPZZ010000109.1:0-14331 GCA_964591245.1 uncultured Vicinamibacteraceae bacterium
CACCAGAGATGATACTGGGCACGGCGGCAGTCCTGCAGGCACACGCCAGCTGGCAAACGCCACGCGTGGGCGCCTTGCACACGCAACCCGGCGCGCTGTCCCCCCTCGAGCAAACCGTTCCAGTACTCCTCCCCCCGCCCCTCGTCTAGGCCCACGTTCTGTACCAGCATTGTTGGTGCTCCATCGATTCAGAACCCCTGTCACGTTGGGTCTGATCTCGGAGTTTGGATCGTCCTCGCACGCCGATGACACTGGCCGCACGCCACGCACACTCTGATGGCGAGGCGTCGTCCGTTGCGTGCAACACACGAAGGACGAAACGGCGGTGACCGCGATAATGCGCGACATCCCGCCAAAGGACAACTCCCTCGTTTTGCTGGGAGTTTGCAAGGGTAACGGTAATCGTCATGGCACATCGGAATTTTGCATCTCGCGTGGCTCAAATCGCCATCATCACGACCATCACGTCCGTCGGCAGCGTCAGCATGGTCTCGGGGCAGCGTCCCAGACACGCACGCCAACCTGTTTTCGGGGTTGTCGCATTCGACGCCTACGCGTCGGGGTCGACGGTCGACATTCTCTTCGTGAATAACGACGGCCAGGCAAAAACACTCCACCACCAACGTTCTCTTGACGGTGGCATTTCCTGGGGAGCAACCACCGATAGCGACACCGGACTCACCCCCATCGGCGTTGCAAGCCGGGGCAACGGACCACAGGTCGTCGCCCATGGTGAGCACGTCGCCGTCCATTGGTCGACCGATGGCGTGGATCGCCATGGGTCCGGCCCCATGGCCACGGCGTACTCGAGCGATGGCGGACAGACCTGGACATCGGGTCCGAACCCGGCGGAGGACGGTACCCGACGTGGCCAGAACTTCGCCGACATGGCCGCCGACCCCGATGGGACATTCTATGTGGCCTGGATCGGCAGCCATGATGGACCGGCACGACGCGCCCTCGGCGTCGCACGGTCGGTAGACTTCGGCGCCTCCTGGGACTACTCCCAGCTCGCCGATACGTCGTCCTGTGCCTGCTGCTGGAACCGTATCGAGGCCCCCCGCCCAGGTGTCGCACGGGTCCTCTATCGTGACCACGGCATTCGCGACATGGCACTCGCCACGACCGCCGATGGTGGACGCACATGGTCACTCGACGGCGTTGTAGGAGAGTTTGGCTGGGCCTTCGATGGCTGTCCTCACGTGGGTGGTGGCATTGCTACTGGCGGCAACTCCCAGGCCGAGCAACTCCATGCCCTCGTCTGGACTGGCCATGAATCGAAGCATGGACTGTACTGGGTGACCTCGGTCGATGACGGAGCACGCTGGAGTACGCCGCGACGGTTCGGCGGCGATTTCGCGCGTCACGCCGACATTGGTGCACGCGACAACACGGTCGTCGCGGCGTGGGATGAGTCTCGAAGAATCAGGATCTCCACCAGCGACGACGCAGGAGAGACCTGGAGCGAAACCAAAGCCCTGTCGCGAGACGGCTACGTCGCCTCGCACCCGCTGGTTCTCCGAACAGATGATCAATTCGTGGTGTTCTGGACAGAACGGGACGCCGACGGCCTGGTCACCTGGCAGTCACAGCGTCTCGATTCGCCGGGTACAGCCTCCACGACCGACGGGCAAGATCAATAGGTGACGGGCTTGCCTCTCCCTCCCGGGTCAAGCGCGCGTGGAAGCCGGCACCAGAACACCGGCATCGGCTTCCACGCGCAGACACGCCACTCAGAAACGCAATAACCGGTTCACCTTGACGACAAATCCACGGTTCCGCAGGTCCGTATAACGGTCTGGCATCAGGGGATTGGTTTCTCGATCTTCGGTATAGACCACGAAGACCTCACTGCCCGGTGAATACTCCCAGCGCAACCGTAAGTTGTTGCTGAGCGTGTTGCTCGCCGAATTGAACTGGGTCAACCCACTGAAGAACATTCTCGGGGTAAAGCTATAGTTGACGCGAGACACGACCAGATCCGTCCGGAAGGCCCCCGATGGCGTGTCAATCCAGTTGAGAGAAATACTCGGCTCCAGCGAGAACCGGTCGGTCAGTGACAACCGCGTCCGCATGAACCCCACGGAACGGATCGTCCCACTGAAGTACTCACCCACCCGGGCCATGAAATTCCCGGTGATGAATCGCCGCGGGCCCGCTTGATACGTCATCTCCAGATCTTGAAAGCCATAGCCTCCGACCGGGAGGACCACGCCCGGTCCCGGTGTGAACTCTCGACTGAGAAACTCGTAGTTATCCGCGACGCTGATACCGGCCTGGTCCCCGTTCTCGAATTCAGCAAGTATGCCGAACTGGGACTGCCGTGTTTGCACGGCCCCAGTATCAGCCGCTTCGATGTAATCAAAACCACCTTCGAAGCGCACTTGCCGGATGGCCTCCAGAGACCGGGGCCGCGGACTGAATCGCGCGGTCGTGTACGTACGCCGGAAATTGTCCCGCCGCAGGAAACCCATTTCCGGAATGAAGTTGTCCTCGACGAGGAGGTGGTCTGCCTGAAACCCGTAGCGATCCCCGCCATACTCTAATTTCCCCTGATAACTCGTGTTCTTGTCGGAATGCTCCGGCGTATTCGTTTTGGACAAGTACGACACAACACTGAGGTCGTCAAAAAAGGAGAATGTCGCATCGACGCCATACGCCTGGCTTGCACCGTCGCCGAACTGGGACAGCGAGCGATTCGTGAAAATGCCACCGACACTACCCCGGCGCAAAATGTCTCGCTTGACACGCACCACGCCAAAATTCGTTCCCACGGCGGCGGCAGTCGCCTCCTCGTCCGTCTGGATATTGAGCAAGCCGACGTCAAACGCCCCAATCTTGCCCGTCACCCGTCCCCCGCCAACAATCGGGACAACCGCGCCATCCTGGAGACCGATCCGCCGACTGTAGAACAGCGTCGGCGCATTACCCCCCCCTAGAAATCCTGCCCCCCCCGGGCGACGTAACGCCGTGTAAAAGCCACCGACCTGTGCTCCCCGGGCGAACGCGAAAATCCCGGCTCCCTCGAGAAAGAACTCGCGCTTCTCTGGGAAAAACAAGCTGAACCGGGTCAAGTTAACCTGTTGCTCGTCAACCTCGACCTGGGCAAAATCAGTGTTGTACGTGAAGTCGGCCGTCAGATTCTGGGTAATGCCATACTTGACATCAATCCCGGCATTCCCATCAGCAGCGTTTCGGGTTGGGGGATTCGCGGTGAGATTCGTGCTCACTCCAGCAATCCCATAGGGCTTGATCTCCAGATTCTTACTGGCTCCAGGCAACTCAAGCCCAACAAGGTCAGCCGCTTCCGACACCCGGAACACGCCGGCCTGCCCGGTGGAAATGGGAATCGGGGTCAAATACGCCGATTCGTTCTTGGTCGCCATCCCTCGCCGGAACTGCACACCCCAGACTTGCTCTTCGCCTGGCCGATAACGCAGTGACCGGAATGGAATCGCCATTTCGAGCGTCCACCCGCCCTCAAATCGGCCGGAGCGCACGTTCCAGACCGGATTCCAATCCAAATTCGGATTGCCCTCGTTTGCGAAGGCAAAATCGGTAAAGCCACCAAGCGGATTGGCAAAGAAGCCCACGCCGTTGCGCCCATCGTGGAAGGTATCCAGAATCACCCAAAACGTGTCATTCTGAAACAGCTGAAACGAGTCACGTCGCATCTCATTGGCAATCCATGCGCTGGGTGGTATCGATTCCGACATCTTCGCGCTGACATACAAATTCTGCTCGTCGAAGAGCACCCAGACTTCAGTCTGCTCGGTCGCCGGCGCACCTTCAACCGGGGCTTGCTGGACAAAATCGGTGATGGCAGGAACCGCCAGATAGACCGACTCGTCGAGCTCGCCATCGAGACGAAGGGCCTCCTCCACGCGAACCGCACGAACCGTCGCGCGTCCATCAGCATCACGCGTGATGACTGCTGGCGGCACCGGGGCCGGAGGCCCAGCGATGCCCCCCTGGTCGCGGCCCGGGTCTTGCGGCATGGCGGGCACTCTCACCGGTGCCCCGTCAACGAGGCCGGTCGTCTCGGAACGTGTCTCGACTTCCTCGGGACTTGGAGTGAGTTCCGTTGGCAAGTCAAGAGGTCGGGGCGCCTCGAACGCCAGGTCTGTCCCGGCTCCCACCCTCATGGCGTCCGTCACAACCGGCGTCAATGCCGCAACCAGTCGGTCCTGTAACGCAAAGAACTCCCCCATCGCTCCGTCCACGGTGACCGCCCCAACCGCCGCCGCCGTCGAAACGTCGAGTATTCTGGCGGTCAGGCGTAGCTGGTCGGCGTGTCGCTGGTAAGCTCCGGTGACGACCCACCGGACACCCAGACGTCGCCCCGCGGCCACAGCGCCTTCCTCTTCGGCCGACGCTTCTGGGACGCGAGCCTGGATCCGCATGGCTCCACGCAGACTCCCTCCCTCCACTCGTGCACCTCCGGCCCCACCATTCAGCCCAGCGGCAACGCTCTCCGCGATTCCCGCCCCCAGCCACTCATCCGCCGCGACGCCACTGACATTCTCAAACTGAAGAACGGCTACCCGGTCAGGTGAGAGTTCTGCGCCAGGCTGACCGGCAACCTCGCTCGCCATCACTGCAAGCAGCGCCAGCGGCACTGGAATTCCCCACCTCATCACAGCCCTACGAAGACGATCGCCAACCACCAATGGACTCCTTTTGACAACACCGTCGAACGATTACCCCTGGCTCCAACACCGACACACTGCCCACCACCTGAGACGCTACACCCGACCTGAACGTTTACGGTCGTCACAGAATTTCATCACCGTGCAACGCACTCAGTCCGGCTCCGTCGGGCTTTACCCTCGTGCAACACACCGAGATCATCCCGTCACCAGCCGTGGTGCCTCATGCCGTGGCCACCATCTCGGTCCGTCCGGTCGAACCACCGGTCGCCACGTTCAATCGGGCATACTATGGGGAGGACCCGTGCACCTGCACCCGAGGAGAACGAAACATGAACCGCTCGATCGTCCTGCCACTCGTCGCCGCCCTATTCGGGCTCGGACCGCTCGCGATGCCCTCGGCGGGACAATCCGGTGAAACGGCCCTCACGCCTTGGGGCGACCCCGACCTACAGGGAGTCTGGTCGTATGCCACACTCACACCACTGGAACGGGCGCCCGAACTGGACGGCCGGGCGTTTTACACCCCGGAGGAAGAAGCCGCTTACACCACGCTCCGGAAAACCGACCGGCCGGACCGACCCGGTGTCGATCCCGGTGGCTACAATGCACTCTGGTGGGATGGTGGTTGGGTGCTCCCCGATCACCGGACCTCCCAGATCGTCGATCCACCAACAGGCCGGCTTCCGCTGAATGCTCAGGGCCTTGAACTGACCGCCTCACGCCGTGAGCACCGCCTCATGCACCCGGCAGACTCCTGGACCGACCGTACCAACTGGGATCGCTGCCTGACATATCACGGTGTCCCACCGGTCGGCACCAATTACAACAACACCTACCAGATCCTGCAAACGCCCGATGTCGTGGCTATCCACGTCGAGAATATCCACGATGTCCGCATTATTCCGATCGATGATCAACCACGACTCGATGATGCAATCCGGCAGTGGAATGGCGACTCTCGGGCCTACTGGGAAGGTGACACACTTGTCGTCGAAACACAAAATTACAGCGACGACACAGAACTGCGATTCTTGTCAACGCCGAATACTCGCGCTATCGAACGCTTCACCCGCGTCGGCCCCGACACGATCGCCTATCAATTCACCGTCGAGGACGAGCATATCTACACGCAACCCTGGACCGTGGACCGCCCTATGGCGCGACTTGATGATTACATTATTTACGAATACGCGTGCCACGAGGGCAACTACGCGATGACGAACATTCTTGGCGGTGAGCGTGAACGTGAGCGTGAGGCGCGAGACACGACAAACGCACCACAGGAATGACACTACGACCGTTAACCAAATGAAGAGACCTCCACTTCATGACCGCACTACGGACCCCTGCGTGAATTCGTCCGTGCGGGCGTTGACCCACGACACACAAGCCCGTGGCCGGGAACGCCATGAAATCCCATGACGGAGCAATCCAATCGCCACCTGCCCGGATCTGACGGAGAACGACAGTTACAGGACAGGTACGGCAGTACCAAGCGAGCCCAGCGTTTCTACGAACAACAGGTCCTGGATCACCTCAATGACCAAATGCGTCATTTCCTCGCTCGCATGGAAATGATGTTCGTGTCGACGGCTGATTCGCAGGGCAACTGCGATTGCAGCATTCGCTGTGGTCCGCCCGGTTTCGTCGGTGCGCTGACCGATAGGACACTCCTGTACCCCGAACTCCGTGGGAACGGGGTCATGGCCTCTCTCGGAAATATCTCGGAGAATCCGCACATCGGCCTGCTTCTCGTTGATTTCTATGAAACGACCATCGGGTTACACATCAACGGTAGAGCCGCCGTGCTCGAAAGTACCGACGTGCAGTCGTTAGCATCGCTCCCCGAAAACATTCGCCTCACGCATGATTCCGTGGGCGGAAGCACTCCGGAACGATGGGTGCAGGTGGAGGTCGAAGAAGCCTATATTCACTGCGCCAAACATATTCCGCACCTGAAACCACTCACAAACAAGATTATCTGGGGCACTGACGACGAACGCCTGAAGGGCGGTGATTTTTTCGGCACGTCTTCGCGGTGATGAGACACCGTCGTGGAGGACAAGCAACCGTAAGATCCCTCGCCCCCCAACGAGCGTTGGCGCGGAACCGTGGGAAGCCGTGAATTCCTCCACGCCTTCCCCAGTGAACGTTCGTGCCCGAAGGGTGCCACAGCCTCCTGTTCGAGCAGGACCTGGCCAGCCGGTGCGCCGCCGCAGCCCACACGGTTCACCAGCGCACGGCTGCGACGCAGGCGCACAGGGCACGTCCCCGACACCACGGGACCAGACTTCGTCAACCTGCGCCTAGGTCATCCAGAACAGACGGGCCCAATCCAATGACTGGCTAGACCGGCTCTTCCGCAGCGTGCGTACCGGCGACGTAGCCGTGCACGTGCCCCTTGCCGAGGCCATGCTTATTCAATCCCCCGACCGCCTCGCCACCGGCATACAGGCCCGGAATCACCGCACCCTGCATATCGACAACCTGCTGCCGTCCATTGACCCGCAAGCCACCATAGGAATCGTGCCAAATCACCATGATCGAGAGCGCATAGAATGGCGGCGTTTCGATGCGATTCATCGGGGCTTCTGCTTCCCGCTCGAACTCGGGGTCCGCACCCGCATCGACATACCCGTTCCAGGTCTCCACGGTCTCAACCAGATGGCGCAAGGGCACCCGCTGGAATTCATGTCCCGCCCGGATTTGCTTGGCCAAGTCGGCAATAGTCTCGGCCTTGAAAAAATACCCATTGTCGGCAACATACGGATAGCGTAATTCCCAACCGGTCCGCTCGACAGCATCCTGGTCGAAGATGGCCCACAACGGCCCTGAATAATAGTGAGGAGGCTCTGAACCTTCGTTTATGGCCAGTGCCGCGTCGAGACCGTGGTCGTAGGTATACATCTCACCGACCCACTCCTTCCGACAGTTACGCCAGTCGAGTGGTTTGTGGTCGAGCCCCTGCCCGGGTGCCCCGCCATCGCCTGGATAGCGGTTTCCACGGGGCCTCGCAGGAAGGCGCACCTCATTGAAGAACCGCTTACCGACTTGATTCACGGCGATAAACTCTTCGAAGCCGACACTGCCGACATTGACCCCGGCTGATCCCCGAAACCCGAACGTCGGATGTCCAGGCATCATCGTGGTATACGCATCCCTGGTCCCCAGCCGGGTCGAGATGTGAAACGTCGTGGAATACGAGAGGTTCTGCTGCATGCCTGCCAGGTTGGCACCAACCCGCAACCCGGCCACGAGAGCACTCGCATCCTGGCCGTGGCCCCCTTGCAAGGCGTTCCCGCTGGTGGGAAAGGCCGGTTCCCGCATCGCGGGATAGAACATACTGCGCACCTCCGGATTACCCGCATGGCCGCCACTTGCGAGAATCACGGCCTGACGAGCCCTGATGGTCACGGTCTCTCGCCGCTCATCCACGTTGCCGTTCTCCCAGTAGCTCTGCAGTAGCTCTCCGGTCTCGGGATGATGTCGCGGCGAATATTGCGCTTTGATCCCGACCACTCGGCCTGAGAACGGCTCCTCCCGGATAAGATCGTCGAAACGGCGATGCAGCATGAACTGCACGCCCTTCTCCCGAGCCGAAAACTCCAACGGCCGCGACAAGGCCACGCCATTACTCACGGCGTTGGGACCAACAGAACGACTCGCATCATTCATCTGCACTGGCGCGAATGCACTCGTCCGTTCAAAATCGGCGACGCCCGCATCCTCGGCCGTAATGGTCCCCGCCTTGATGTCCGTCTTGTCACCGAGCATGAGAAAACAGCGGGCGCCCCGAGCGCGTGACAACCCTCCGCCACCATGGGTGCCACTGACCCGCGTAAATCGTACGTAGTTGTCTATCAGGAACTGCCTGGTGGGTGGGCAATTCTCGGCCCACGAGCGCGCAAGCTCCCGCTCGTTGTAGCGGTACGGACTTTGCGCTTTCGTGTCCAGAACCGACCAATCGGTCATGTCGGTGAACAGGAGTTCTACCGAGTCGTCCAGCTCTTCCATATTCTCGGCTGGATCCACCGTAATGAAGCCTTCCTGATCCTTGTCGCCTTTCATATCCCTACGTTGCACGGGGTCGCCTCCGCCCAACGACACGAACGCTCCACTGTGCAGCATGCGACCGCCGAGATCGAAGTTCTGGTCCACCACGAGCACCGTAGCCCCGAGGTCTCTCGCCCGGATCGCCGCCGTCAAACCGGCACAACCACCGCCGGCAATAACAACATCCACCTCATAATCCCAAGCGGTACTCTCAGTCCCCTGCGCCTGAGCCTGACCGGGCTCCAGCATCGCGCCCGCCCCCAACCCGGCGGCAGCCCCCGTCCTGACGAAATCTCGTCGGCTCAGACCACCTGACTGTCTCTGTTCTCCGTCGTTGGACCTGCCGTTGCGTCGCTTTGCCATGTCCTGCTCTCCCTGAGAAGCCGCTGGGTACACGCGTCCGTTGACGACAATCGACCGCTGACGCCGTACCAAGAGCGGGTAAGCGTCAACCACAGCACCCTTTGCTGCGGTGCCTTCACCCGCGCGGTGAAAAGCGGTGCCCCCATTCTACGCCCAGGTGAAGCAAACCTACGACGTATACCCGAAACGCCGCCACAATTTCGCCGTCCGCGTCCACCCGGGACACCGCATGGATTGGCCCCCAGTTTGGACAGGCGTCATCTCCGCCCTCCCGTTCACGACAGATGATCTCGTCTGTCTAGGTCACGAGACGAGCAGTCACCGCGTCGAGCACAGTCAGAAGCCGTTGAGGCTCCACAACAAGCTGTAATCCGCGGCGCCCACCAGAGACGGCGATGCCGCCGTGTTCGAGGGCAGATTCGTCAACAAAGGTTCGTAAACGACGGCGTTGCCCGAAAGGACTGACTCCGCCCACGACGTATCCCGTCACGCGCTCCGCCACTTTGGGCGACGCCACAACACAGCGCTTGGTTCCTGATACGCGCGCCAACAACTTGGTGGACAGCCGACGGGCGACCGGGACGAGGGCCACCACAGCGACGCCATCCACTTCCGCGACCAATGTCTTGAAAACCTGTGCGGCGGGAAGCCCGATCGCGGCCGCCACCGCAACACCGTACCCGTCTCCAACGGCCTCGGATACGTCATAGGCCAGCACACGATACTCCGCACCAGCCGCATCGAGCGCTTTCGTAGCTCGCGTCGAGGTGAGACCCATACCTCCTATTGTCCCACCGCCATGACGCCCACCGACCTCCACGCTCCTGCTCGGCCACTCGAGCCTCACGGACAATCCCGGCATGCGGGCAAGTCCGCCCCGAAGCTCAACGGCGCTATAGTGACGGTGTGACGATACGGTGGCAACGACTACTCGTGTGGTTTGGTTTGATCCTGGCCTGCGGTTCAGCCCAATGGGCTACCACAATGGCACGCTCCATCGAGTGGAATCGCTTCCGTGGCCCCAACGGGTCTGGCGTGACGACGGAGACAGATCCGTTGCCACGCGTCTTCGGGCTGGATACCAACCTCGCCTGGCGAACGCCAATACCACCGGGATATTCTTCGCCGGTCATCGACACCGATTCCATCATCATCACCGCGTTCGAAGGCGATCAGCTGCTGACACTGAGCCTCGACCGCGCGACAGGTCGTGAACGGTGGAGAACGGAGCTTTCACCGGCTCGCCGTGAAGCCCTTGACTCGCGGAACCACCCCGCCGCACCGAGCCCCGCCGTCGATGCTGATGGCAATGTCTTTGTGTTCTTCGGAGACTTCGGACTCGTCTCCTATGATCGGAACGGCGTAGAGCGCTGGCGGCTGCCGCTAGGGCCATTCAGCAACGTCTACGGAATGGGCGCATCGCCAATCCTCGCCGGCGACCTCGTGATTCTGTCCTGCGACCAGCAACAAGATTCCTACTTGCTCGCCGTCAACTCGGCCACTGGCACGGTCCAATGGCAAGTGGCCAGACCCGAAGCGAAGAGTGGGCACGCTACTCCGATACTGCATGAACCAGTCGAGGGTCCCTCCCAGGTCTTGATGGCCGGCTCCTTCATGTTGATCGCCTACGACGTGGCGACGGGAGAACGCCTCTGGTGGGTGGGAGGACTACCATTTGAGATGAAATCGACACCGGTCCTAGATGGCGATCTATTGTTTGTGCATGGTTTCGCAAGCCCGTTCAATCAACCAGGAGAGCAGCTCGACGTAGCACCGTGGCTCGATGCCCAGCATTCCCACGACGCGGATAGAGACGGGTTGATCTCACGAGAAGAATTCCCCCATCCGCAAACACGCGGCTATCTTCCCTATCTCGACCTGGACGGCGACGGTGCCATGAATGAGGCGGACTGGCAGTACTATCGCGCGGCCATGGCCAGCCTCAACGGCATGGTGGCCATGCGACTGGGCGGAAATGGTGAGATGACCGACGAGAACATTGTCTGGCGGTACCATCGAACCGTGCCGCAACTGCCGTCACCGCTGATCTACCGGGATGTTCTGTACATGATCAACGATGGCGGAATCGCCACGTCGTTTCGCCCGGATACGGGTGAAGTCATCGCACGGGCACGCCTGAGGGGCGCCGTGGACGACTACTATGCCTCGCCAATTGCCGGCGATGGAAAGCTTTTCTTCGCCGGAGTATCTGGCCGGGTCATCGTGGTCGACGCGAACGGTCACTTCGACGAGGTCACGGTGAACGACCTCGCGGCGCCGATCTATGCGACACCCGCCATCGCCGACGGGCACCTGTACGTTCGCACCCTAGACGCACTGTGGGCGTTTGGCGGCCCGGATTGAATTGATGCCCTCTCCCTTTGGTCAGGCAAGAAGTACGTGCCGTACCCAAGCGCGTTTCTCTTACCGGCACGATGCTGTCAGGAGGCATGTCCCCCGTGGCTCAGCCTTGACAAGTCCGCCCCCCTGGCCGGCACTCACCGGGCCCCAGGCGTGGTCTAATTGAGGCACTTTGGCGGCGGCTCGCCGCAGTGTGACTATGGTCGGATATATGCCCATCATTCATTCCCACGCCACGTACGAACAGACACACGCATTCAGCTGTATCCCTGGCCACAAGACGCGGGCATTCGCGGGACTCGTACTCGTGCTCTGCTTCATAGCCCCCGCAAAGACGCCGGTCCTTGCTCAACCCCCCAACGTGTATGCACTTCGAAGTGCCATTGACGAACAGGCCCGTGCTCTTGAAAACCAGCTCATCGCCTGGCGCCGGGACATCCATCAGCACCCCGAACTGGGAAATAGAGAATTCCGAACCGCCGGTCTCGTTGCGGAACACCTCCGGGGATTGGGCCTGGACGTCCGGACAGAGGTCGCGCACACCGGCGTGGTGGCCACGCTTCGCGGCGGACAGCCAGGGCCGGTAGTCGCACTGAGAGCCGATATGGACGCGCTCCCGGTCACAGAAGAAGTCGATCTCCCCTTTGCCTCTACCGTCCGGACAACGTACAACGGGCAGGAGGTCGGGGTCATGCACGCCTGCGGACATGACAACCACGTCGCGATCCTGATGGGAGTGGCTGAGGCACTGACCTCGATTCAAGACATATTGCCCGGCACGGTCAAGTTCATCTTCCAACCAGCGGAAGAAGGGGCACCAACCGGAGAGCGAGGAGGCGCCGAATTGATGCTGGAGGAGGGGGCCTTTGACGCACCCTCCCCGGACGCCGTCTTCGGACTCCACGTCTTTCCTGGACCCGTGGGGCAAATTGCCTACCGATCGGGCAGCACCATGGCGAGCGCGGACCAACTTGAGATCGTGGTTCGGGGCCGGCAAACCCACGGGGCCACTCCCTGGGGCGGAGTTGACCCCATCGTCGTCTCGTCTCAAATCGTGCTGGGACTACAAACGATCGCCAGCCGCCAACTCCCCGTGACACTGACGCCATCCATCATCACCATCGGCAGCATTCACGGCGGCGTCCGCGGAAACATCATTCCCGACGAAGTCGAGATGGTAGGGACCATTCGCACCTTCGACGAACAGGTGCGAGAGGACATTCACGAGCGCATCCGCCGTACAGCGACACACATCGCGGCAAGTGCCGGCGCCAGCGCGGACGTGACGATTTCTCGCGGCTACCCGGTCACCGAGAACGACCCGCTCCTCACCACGCGTATGCTACCCACGCTCGAACGCGTCGCCGGTGACACCCAGGTCGTCATTAGTGAACGCATGACTGTCGCCGAAGACTTCTCGTACTTTCAACGGGAGGCGCCAGGACTATTCATCTCCCTCGGGGTCACTCCTCTTGACCGGGATCCCGCCACGGTCGCCAGAAATCACTCACCGCTGTTCTTCGCCGACGAAGGAGCGCTTCTGGTTGGCCTTCGCGCGCTGGCCCATCTTGCCGTCGACTATCTCGCGCAGCAGTAGTACCTGCAATCATGGCTCGTCGAGGAGGGCGGACGTCAATGCAGGCATATCGCTTCACCGTGGAGGACACGGTGTCCACGGGAGCCGACAACGTCACGCCCGGAGGCCGACCGGCGTCAAGAACCCCGGCCGTCCCAGTCAGGTTCCGATCCCCCTCGAACGACCTCACTGACTGCCGTGCCAGACCCGTCCACGGACGTTCCGCCCACAGCCAGGGTCGGACGCGTCATAATGATCTGCACACCGCCAGAAGCGACGTCTACAATGTCTTCCTCACAAGGAGAGTGCCATGAGCTTTCGCCGTCTCGCCATCGTGCCCCTCATCACCCTGGGCACCTTCGTGGTTCCCGCTGCCACCGACGCACAATCAGCAAGTGCGACCCCGCGTACCGAATGGGGCGCACCTGATCTTCGTGGCGTCTGGAACAACTCGACCCTGACCCCCTTCCAGCGCCCAGCGGCACTGGCAGACCAGGAATTCTTGACCACAGAAGAAGCCGCTGCCATCGAACAACGCACGGCAAATCGCAACCAGGAATTGGCAGAGCGGACTGCCCTCCGCACAGCCGCCGACCCGAACGGAAGTGTGGACCGCGGGGGCGACGGTGCGCCAGGGTCGTACAACAATTTCTGGATGGAACGCGGCACCACCGTCGTGTCGACGAGGCGCACGTCCGTTATCGTAGATCCACCGACCGGTCGCTTTCCAAGTCTGACACCTGACACACAGGCGTGGCTTGACTCTGCCGAGGCGAACCGCCTGGCCGATGTCAGAGGCGGACGTCTCCCCACCGACACCTACGCGCAGCTGGATCTGGGTGATCGATGTATCTGGTATCGTGGCGTTCCCTCGTTTCCGACCGCCTATAACAACAACTACCAGATCTTCCAGACGCCAGACTTTGTGGCGATTCTCCAAGAACATATCCACGATGTCCGGTTCATCCCGCTCGATGGCCGGCCAAACATCCCGGATTCAGTTCGCCAGTACGCCGGTGACTCCCGGGGACGGTGGGAGGGCGACACTCTAATCGTCGAAACCACGCATTTCAACGAGCATGCCTTCATCCGTAACTTCAACAGTCAACTCAGTACATCGCTACACGTGATAGAACGCTTCACTCCTCTCGCGGACAACACCCTGGACTACGAGTTCACGGTCACTGACCCCGAGACGTGGACCCGCCCGTGGAGCGGATCGTTGCCATTCACACCGAGCGACGGGCCCATGTTCGAGTACGCGTGTCACGAGGGAAACTATGGATTGACCAACATGCTCGCTGGCTCACGGATGCAGGAACGAGC
>CAZPZZ010000110.1:0-13999 GCA_964591245.1 uncultured Vicinamibacteraceae bacterium
GCTAACGTTGGCTGGTGTCCAACCACGCCCGGTCCCTTGACTTCCTCCACCTCATTCGAGCCATTTGTGATGATCCAGTGGCGGCTGATGAGTTGGACAGTGTCTGTGCCTTCATTGGAAATCCGCACCTTGTAGGTAAAGAACCACCTGTTCCGGTGGGGCTCGGCATGGGAAAACTGTGACGTAACCGTGACGCGGATGCTGTTCGTGACCGCTTCGGACGTATGGATGCTACTGTGCTGCATCGGTTGTCTCTTGCACGTGAGCGCGTGAATGTGTTCCTAGGATTCCAGTGCCACCGGTGAGCACCTGTATATAGTAACCGGTGAGGAGGATAGTTAGTTCTACGATAGATACGGATGATACCGATTACGACATTGCTGGGTGCCTACCGCAAAGGTTATTTTCCCATGGCTGTCCATGGCGGCATCCGGTGGTTTTCTCCAGTGCAGCGTGGTGTTATTCCGCTCGATACTTTTCGCGTGTCTCGCCGGTTGGCCCGGTCGATGCGCCGGGGACGGTTTCGGTTTAGCGTCAACGAGTGTTTTCACGAGGTCATCTCCGCATGTGCGTCTCGGGTGGACACTAGCGGCAATTGGATCGATGAGGAGATCCTCGAAAGCTATGGTGCACTTCATCGTGCCGGTCATGCCCACTCGGTCGAGGTGTGGAACGATGGGGTGTTGGCGGGTGGACTCTATGGCGTGAGTCTGCATGGCGCGTTCTTCGGTGAATCGATGTTTCACCGTGTTCGTGACGCGTCGAAGATTGCGCTGTGCCACTTGGTTGAGTGCCTCCAGGCCAGTGGGTTTACCCTGCTGGATGTGCAGTGGGTGACACCTCATCTGCGTCAGTTTGGGGCGGTAGAAATTCCTCGGGCGCAATATCTGCAGGAATTGGCCGAGAGTATGGAGCGCGCCTGCGTGTTCGGCGAGAGACTGACTCCATAGGTCGGTTAGTCCCGGTGAACGTTGCTGGCGAAGCTGCACCCGTGACAGCATGCTGCCCGGTGTTCATGAGGGTGAGGTGCAGCCTGTTTTGCATCAGGGCGCTACGTAGACGGGGCGGTGATCCTGTGTTGCAAGGTCCCAGCTTAATTGGTGTGCCAGTCGAACGATGCGAGTCATCTTTTCGTAATGTAAGGTGTCCGGGTGATCTCGTTCCGTGTGATAGTCGGGATGCAGTCCGGTGTGCAGAAATAGTGCCGGTACCTCTCGATACAGAAATGGCCACTGATCGCTCCGGCGGAGCAGATTAGACGCATTGTCGTCGTAACGGAACCGTAGTTCCAGCCGGCTCGCACGATTGGCCCGCACGGCCGCGTCTCTGAGGTCTGGCGAACGGCTATAACCCAGGATATTGAGTGCGTTACGGTTCGATTCGGCCGTCTGTGGGCTGAGTCCGCGGAACCGCGGTCCACCGGAGTTCGGAATCTGCTCGTCGCGCCCAATCATATCCATGTTGAGCACTGCTACGGTCCGTTCGAGCGGGTGCAAGGGGGTCTCAGTATAGGCCCAAGCCCCGAGAAGTCCCTGTTCTTCAGAGTTCCAGGCAGCGAAGAGGATTGACCGGCGTGGTCGAACTCCGCGGGCGGCGGCGAGTTGGTACGCCTCTGCGATCTCGATCAATCCGGCCACTCCAGAGGCATCATCGTCTGCCCCGCGGAATATCCGCCCGGCTGAACTGCCCTCGTGGTCGTAGTGGGCGCTGAGGATGATCCATTCGTCTCGATAGCTGGGGTCCACGCCTTCGACCAGCCCTACCACGTTTCGGTTGGGCACGAGGACCCGCCGTACCGACGCGGAGATCTCGACCTCTGACCCGACGAGCCGCGTCGGTTGTCCACCGCCTGTGCGCTCCGCGGCGCTGGCCAACTCGTCGAACGACTGTCCCGCCAATGCGATGATATCCGTGGCGCGTTGGCCCGAAACATGCACCACGGGAATGGTGATGGCTTCGACCCAATGTGCGACGTCGTATCTTGTCCGGCTGGGTGGACTGTTAGGCCACACGCTGCGCATGGGGCGGGTGAGGCCGTTTGGGCGGCCGTGGTTATGGATATCTGGGGCGACTAGAACACCGATCGCCCCATGCTTCTGGGCGGCTAGAACTTTTCGTGCCAGGCGTGCGTCCTCTGACCTTACTTGTCCGTCGAACCGGCTATCCGAGCGGAATTCTCCAGGTTCATGCGCCAGCATCATGGCGACAGCGCCCGTCAAGTCAGTCCTGCCGTAGTCGTCGTGTCCGAGGTCTGGCGCGTCAATCCCGAATCCTACGAACACGATGGGGCCTCGGGCGATCCCGCTGGCGCTGATCGGATCAGGATAGAACTCTGTTCCAAGATTTGAGGTTGGTCGCTCAAGGCCTGACAGGTCCAGGCGGTTGTCTCGGCCGAGCTGAGTCGTGACGAGATTGAAGCGATGGAAGTAGGTGCGGTCTGAGCCGATGGGGCCCAGACCATGCCGGGCGAACTGGGTGGCAATGAACGCCGCCGCTTTTCGGTTCCCCAAGGTCTCGGTGCGGCGGCCCTGCATGTCGTCGCTGGCCAGTGTTCGTACGTGTGCCTCCAGCTCGGTAGCCTGGATGGAGCTGTTGCCCGGGGCGGTGTCCGTCGGTTGCCCTGACGCTATCCCCGTGATGGCGAAGGTCGTCACCAATAATGTCAATCTCATTCGCGTGTGATTGTACCAATACCTTCAGGCACTTGAACTTCGATTGGCTGTACATGGTGTGAAAGACGATTTGCACGATAGGATTGCGATGCATTACCTATGTAACCCTCGCGCGCCCGATCATGCAAGGCTGGGCTTCTGAAGGAGAACAACATGGCATTCCTTTTCGCATTTCGGCGAGGCTTCCTCCACCGCAGCTTTGTCGGGCAATTCTTCGTGATCGGAGCCGGGATCATGTTCGTCGGTTGCGGCTCATCGTCCAATGGGCGTGGTGCTGTCGCATTCGACGTCCAGGAGCGAAGCATCACCGAGTTGGCGGCGGCCCTCGATGCCGGGGAGGTCACCTCTCGTGAGCTTGTTGATGGTTATCTCGCACGTATTGCGGCGTACGACCAGGCTGGTCCTGGTCTCAATGCCATGGTGCTGCTGAATCCACGGGCCCTGGAGGAAGCGGATCGTTTGGATGACGAACGGACTGCGGGGCAGGTACGTGGCCCGTTACATGGCATTCCCGTGGTCGTGAAAGATAACTATGACACTGGTGATATGCCGACCAGTGCGGGTGCGATCGGGCTGTCAACGTCGGTGCCTCCTGATGATGCTACTCAGGTGCGGCGACTTCGCGAGGCTGGTGCACTCATTTTGGGGAAGACGAACATGCATGAGCTGGCTCGAGGCATTACCACCGTCAGCTCCATCATTGGCCAGACTCGAAATCCGTATGACCCTGCACGGAACCCTGGGGGATCGAGCGGCGGGACGGGTGCCGCAGTGGCCGCGAGTTTCGCCGCGGTTGGGATGGGAAGTGATACCTGTGGCTCGATTCGGATACCCTCAGCTCATCACGCTCTCGTCGGGCTTCGTGGTACGAGAGGACTTGCGAGCGGAGACGGCATCGTTCCACTTTCGACTACTCAGGACATCGGTGGTCCGTTGGCGAGGTCTGTGCGGGACCTTGCGATAACCCTGGATGCCACCGTGGGGCCTGACCCCTCGGATGAGACCACTTCACTGAGCGAAGGGCGGATTCCCCTGACGTTTCTCGACGCCTTGCAAGAGGATGGACTTCGTGGTGCTCGCGTAGCAGTGCTGGATGAACTGCTCGGCGAGGGGCGGGCGGAGCAGGCGGTCCGGACGGTCATAGAGGCCGCCGTCGAAGAGATGGCTGACGCGGGGGCAGCGGTTGTGGAGATCGGCGAGACAGACTTCGGGGCGCTGCTCGATGGTGCCTCGGTGATTGGCCTCGAGTTCAAGTTCGACTTTGATGCATATCTGGCGAATACACCAGGCGCACCGGTCCGGTCACTGGCGGAACTTGTTGAGCGCGGGCTGTATCACCAGGTACTCCGTGGCGGGCTTGGGGCTTCACTGGAGGTGGAGAGCCTTGAGACAGACGAATACCGGGACCGTCTGCTCAAACGCGACGTTGTGCGTGCGGCGATCGTGGCACTCCTCGACGAGCATGATCTTGTCGCGCTCATCTACCCGACCATTCGCCAGACGGCCCGGCCGATCGGTCTGACGCAACCAGGCAGCAATTGTGCCCTCAGCGCGATCTCCGGGCTACCGGCCATCACGGTGCCAGCGGGATACGCTGAGGATGGCATGCCGGTGGGATTGGAGATGATTGGCCGAGAGTTTGCTGAATCTGATCTTCTGCGGGTGGCCTATGCCTACGAGCAGGCGACAGGACACCGCCGGGCCCCGGAGAGTACACCGAGCCTCGTGGCGCCACCCGAGCCGGAGACCGCAGAGCTGGGTTCCGAGGAGGCGAGTGGGCTCGGTTTTTGGGCGCGGCTAGTGCTCCAACCAGAGACCCGAACCTTGCAATATACGCTGTCCGTGTACGGAGTTGGCAGTGATGAGGTGTTATTTACCCACCTCCACCGGTCATCTGGTGGGGAGGCGGGCCCCGTGACACATTTGCTAGGGGGGCGGGGGCGTCCGAGGGCGAGTGGTATCGCGTCGCTGTCGGCGTCCGAGCTTGCCAGCCTGCGCGCTGGCGAGCTGTATATGGATGTGCACACAGTAGATAATTTTTCCGGTCTCCGCCAAGACATCTCGTGGCCGGACCAGGAGTCTGAATTCTGAGTGAGCGGATCGAGTCGAGAGGACCTTAGGGGCGACCGGGCTAGGGGGCCAGGGTCAGACTGGCTCCTGGTCCGACCGGTAGGCCGAACGTCATCCAGATTACGAGCAACACCGACCAGCAGAGAAGGAATGCCACGGTGTAGGGGAGCATGGTGGCTACCACGGTTCCAATGCCAGACTTCGGGTCGTAGCGTTCGAAGAACGCAACGATTAGCGCAAAGTAGGACATCATCGGCGCGATGATGTTCGATGTGCTGTCACCGATCCGATACGCCGTCTGTGTGAGTTCGGGGGTGTACCCGAGCAGCATGAACATTGGCACAAAGACCGGTGCCATGATGGCCCACTTGGCTGAGGCACTGCCCATGAAGAGGTTGATGAAGGATGAGAGAACAACGAAGCTGAGCATGAGCGGGATGCCGCCGAGCCCTGAACTTCGAAGCGCTTCCGCACCTTTTACCGCCATGATGAGACCTAAATTGGTCCAGTTGAAATAGGCCACAAACTGGGCAGCGAAGAAGACCAAGACCAAGTACGTGCCGAGCGTACTGATGGTCTTGCCCATCCCGTTCATTACGTCGGTATCGTTACGGAACGCACCGGTTACCGCGCCATAGGTCACACCGACCAAAGCGCCACCGAGAAAGATAAAGGCAACGATGCCGGAGAGGAACGGCGAGCGTAGCAAGCCTCCCGTTTCCGGGTTGCGGAGGAAGCCATCGGCCGGCACTGTGCCCCAGAGCAGGAAGGCGACGAATATCGCAAGCGCGAGGAGTGCCGCACCCAGGCCTTGCCGCTCGCGTGGAGAGAGTTCCTGCAGGACCTCTGCGTCCTTTGTCTCTGTGTTCGCTCCGTTGGAACCTTCGTAGGTCCCGAGTCTCGGAATCACCACTCGCTCGGTCACCCAGGTACCGGCTCCCGCGATGATGAACGTTGACACCACCATGAAGTAGTAGTTAGCAGCTGGATTGACGCGGTAGCCGTCATCGATGATTCGAGCTGCCTCTTCGGAGAGCCCGGCGAGCAGCGGGTCCACCGTTCCGAGTAACAGATTGGCGCTGTAGCCACCAGAGACGCCAGCGAAGGCCGCTGCGAGCCCCGCGATCGGATGTCGTCCGGCTCCGAGGAAAATAATGCCTCCCAGTGGGACGAGCAGGACATAGCCAATCTCACTTGCTGTGTTCGATAGGACGCCCGCAAGCACGATGACAAAGGTCAGCAATCGTTGCGGGGCGGAAAGCACGAGCAGACGCAGAGCAGCTCCAATCAGACCACTGCTCTCCATGACCCCGATCCCCAACATGGCGACGAGGACCGTACCGAGAGGGGCGAAGCTGGTGAAGTTGGTGACCATTTCGGTCAGGATGCGGTGGAGCCCCTCGACGGTGGCAAGGCTGACCGGCTGAATCAGCTCGCCGGTACCGGGATGAGTGACTTCCAGTCCCGTTCTGGCAGCGACGGCCGAGATCAGGATCACGACACCGGCCAGGATGGCGAAGAGGGTGCCCGGGTGAGGTAGTGCGTTGCCTCCCCGTTCGATAGTGGCCAGAAAGACTGTCAAAGCCCGACTGACGAGTGTCGTGCGTTGGCTCATGTCATGCGATCCTACGTGGGCTGGCCCGGCATTACCACCCACGCGGCAGCTCCGCGTACTGGCGGTGGAACAGTAGGAACGGTTGGCGATGGGGCAATTGACAGCCAGGGTTGCACCGATGATGTTTGAGGTGCTGCGCGGCATGACCCGTGTGGGGCGGGTCTAGCCGTCGGTCATCACCGTCGGCGACCCATCCGGCGTTTTCCGTTCTCGTTCATCGGTGGATGTGTTCCGATGGCGTCCCCGCGGAACCGGGTGTGCTTGTTGATTCCAAAAATGGACACGTTTGCCATCTATTGGAATGCACGAAAAATTGTAAATTCAGCGTAACCGTATTTTGAATGAATAGTTTATGTGCTTGGATTGCAGGCTTTTTTGATTTGGCCACCAACTTGCTTACAGAGTGTGTAGCGTTCGTGACATCGGCGCCGGACGGGGATAGCTTGCCGAATCCGTAGCTGTTGGAAGGACGCTTGACCTCAATGTCCTTCGGGCCTGTGGAAGTCGATAGTCAATCGACCGCACCATCGGCTGGATCTGCTTGTGACCTACCATTGCCTGGCGGCGGCCATCTCGGTGGCCACGCCGGGCCCTTCCTCATTGGGTTCTCTACTTGCAGCGCGTTTGACAACTTTCGATCGTCGTCATTACTGTGCTGGATGAGTTTCATCGCGTGGCGGCTGGGATTGACGGCGATAGATTCGTCTGGGGGCGCCGAGGTCCCGCCGGGGTGGGCTCCAGAGCAGTTTTCGAGTACCTCTCTATTGGTCTTCTATGTCGGTTCACGAGCAATCACGTGGTTCATCGGGTGCAGGTTCTGCGGACGGGATCGGGTACCCGTCGTCGTGTCCGGTGGTTACCGAGAAAGACGTATATGACGATGACAGGTGTGTTTGCACCAATTCCAACGCCCTTTACCGAAAGCGGGGAACTCGACCTTTCGGGCTGGCGTCGCAATGTGGAACGTTGGATGAGTACGCCGCTCCATGGAGTGGTCGTTCTGGGTACGAACGGCGAAGCCCCGCTGGTGGATGATGCCGAGGCTGACCAGCTGATCGAGGCCGCGCGCGCGCGAGTACCGTCGGACCGGCGCCTAATTGCGGGAACCGGTCGACAGTCCACGCGAGCGACAATCAGCGCTTCGAAAAGGGCGGCCGCCGCCGGAGCTGACGCCGTGCTGGTGCGCACGCCTTCGGTCTTCAAGAGTCAGCTCACGACGTCAGCGTTTATCACCCATTACAGTGCTGTAGCCGATGCCTCGCCCGTGCCAGTAATTCTGTACAACTTTACGGCGTTCACAGGTCTTACGTTACCGGTTCAGGCTGTTGCGACATTGGCGACGCACGGGAACATTATCGGGATCAAGGAATCCGGCCCAGACATGAGCTACGTCGGAGATCTGGTAGAAACAGCGTCAGCCGAATTTTCGGTGCTCGTCGGTTCGGCCCCGACATTCTTCACAAGTCTCATGCTTGGAGCTCAAGGTGGGGTGCTTGCTCTGGCCAGCGTGGCGCCGGAGGCCTGTGTGCAAATTTACGAGTTAGTTCTGGCTGGACGGCACAAGGAGGCCAGGGCACTTCAGCGCCACGTGATTCCGTTGGCCAAGTTAATTACATCGGTGTACGGCATTCCTGGCCTCAAGGCAGCACTGGCGGAGGTGGGATATGTTGGTGGTGTTCCGCGTCCCCCCCTTTCGCCGGCTACGGATACCGCCATCAGCCAGATACGGCAGGCGATCGAACGATTGACGCTTCACACCGATACGGTGATCTGACGTATTCGTGCAGGTGCAGTTCATCCATCAACGTGTAAGGAGTCCCAGAAGTATGGGTACCGGGAAGATACTTGGTTGGTGCTGGGTGCCAGTGTTGCTGTTCGTTGTCTGCGGTTGTGCGAGTAATCCTGTGACGGGGCAACGCGAGTTCGTCATGATCAGTGAATCGCAGGAAATTGCAATGGGCCGTGAGGCCGACGTGCAGATTCGGGAGCAGATGGGGCTCTATGACGATGAGGAATTGCAGCGCTACGTGGAGAGGATTGGTCTTGAGATGGCTAGTCGTTCCCACCGTCCCGACCTACCCTGGAGCTTTGCCGTCGTCGACTCGCCGGTGGTGAACGCGTTTGCGGTGCCGGGAGGTTTTATTTATCTGACCCGGGGCATCATGGCGTATCTGGATGACGAGTCCGATCTCGCGGGGGTGTTAGGTCATGAGATCGGACACGTGACGGCCCGGCACTCGGTCCAGGCGATTACACGAGCTGGCGGCGCACAACTGGGGCTCGCCATCGGCGGTATCGTTTCGCCTACCGCTCGTTCGTTGGGAGGATTGGCCGAGATCGGGCTCGGCGTCCTCTTTCTTCGGTATGGACGAGATGCTGAACTTCAGTCGGATCGTCTCGGGGCCGAGTACGCAGTGGCGAGTGGTTGGGATCCGAACGGGGTTCGAGACATGTTAACCACGTTGTCCCGTTTGAGTGAGGGCTCGGACCGTGGTGTCCCCAGTTGGATGTCCACCCATCCTGACGCGGCGGATCGGGTTGTGCTTGTTGGCCCAACGTTGTCGGAGTTGGAGGCGACCACCAGCTTCGACGGGCTCAGGGTGAACCGGCGACGGTATCTTGACCAGGTCGATGGAATCGTGTTCGGCGACAACCCTGAACAGGGGGTGGTCCGCGGCAATGATTTCCTTCACCCTGTGTTGCGCTTTGCGGTGCGATTTCCGGAGGGATGGGAAATCACCAACATGCCGACTCAGGTTGTCGCGCAGCCGTCCAGTGCTGAGGTGTCCATGGTGTTGCGACAGGTGAGTGCCCCAGAGACGCGTGACTTGGAGCGTCTGGCGGTGGATGACATGCGCGAAAGTGGTTTCCAGCTCGGTTCTGGTGACTACACGATCATCGGGGGGCTCGATGCGTTCTTGGGTTCATTCACCGGGGAGACAGATGCTGGCGAGCAGGCGTCTATTCGTCTCGCCTATATCGACCACGGAGGGACGGTGTACGCCCTTGGTGGCATAGCCCAGTCCGAAGCCTATGGTCGCGTTGAATCCGAGTTCAATAGAACGATTCGGAGCTTTCGCCGCCTCAATGCCGCCCAGGTCGAGGGCATACGGCCTAACCGGATTCGTATTTACACGGTGCGTGAGAGAGACAGTTGGCAGTCTATTGCTCAGAACGCGGCGAAGAGTCTCGTGCCGGCCGACACGTTGGCGTTCATGAACGGATTCTTCGTCGATGAGCAGCCTTTGTCCGGCGATCTGATCAAGGTAGTCGCGGAAGGGTAGGATGTCGAGATTCGTCGGGTGAGGGCAGAACCCGTCGTGCGCCGAGGAATCGCCGCGCCCAGTAACGTGAGCTCAATCGCTCGACGCGGACGTGCCCACGTTCGGACGGCGCATGCACAAATTCGTCTGGGCCGATCGCGAGGGCTACGTGCGAGGCCCCAGGTGCCACGGTTTGGAAGAACAATAAGTCCCCAGGTGCGATCTGGTCTGTGCGAACCGGCACGCCAACTCGATATTGGGCTCTCGCTGTCCGTGGGAGTTGAATCCCGTGTTTGCGGAATACGTAGTACGTGAGTCCACTGCAGTCAAATCCAGTGGGTGTCTCCCCCCCATCGATAAACGGAACCCCTTGGTAATCTAGCGCGGTCGATGCGATGGTGGTCGAAGCTGCCGTGGGCGGGGTAATAACGCTCGCCGCGGGTGGCGCGCTGACATGTGGTCGTACTCGCGGAAAAGGTTGTGGGATGGCGCCAGAGCGAGACGCGCAACCGGTTGTCAGCAACGCCAGTGCACACCAGAACAGCGGACGCATGACTCGATTGATATCGACGGAAGTGCTGAGCGACCAAGGCAAGGAGTGAATTCTACTATAAGACATTTATTTTTCAATGGTTTACATGGTTTTGGTGGCTTGACATTAAAAATGCCCTCGGTCACAATGAATCCACGAGTCCTGGCGAATTCATGGAGCGCACCCTGCTGCTCAACGCCACCTACGAGCCTCTCAAGGTTGTCGATTGGCGTCGAGCGATCACTTTGTGGTGTCAGGACAAGGTAGAAGTCCTCTCTGTCTACGAACGAGACGTGCGTTCCGTGTCATTGGTGGTGAAGCTGCCTTCTGTGATTCGTTTGCGCGAGTACGTCTCGATCAAAAGGCGTTTCAATCTGGTGCCATTCTCCCGCGCGAACATCTATGCTCGCGATGACCATACCTGCCAGTACTGTGGGAAGCGATTTTCGGCCGATCATCTGACGTTCGATCATATGATTCCGGTGCGTTACGGAGGTCGGAAGCATTGGGAGAATATCGTCACGTCGTGTGTTGCTTGCAACCGGCGCAAGGGGGGGAGAACTCCTACGGAGGCCGGAATGCCGGTCATTCGCGCGCCACGTCGGCCATTCCGTCCCGCGACGGTGCGGGTAGCCATTGGTCCGCGTGATACGCCGGAAAGTTGGCGCCACTACCTCTATTGAAACTTTATCTGCCGTGCTGCAACGCCGGGCTTCCGCACAAGTAGTCGTCTTGGAAATGACCAGGGTTGTGCGCTAGTCTTTCCCCTCGTTCAGTGCTGCACTGTCACGTCATTCATGTTGCCTCCAGCTCATTCTCGTATTGTTTCCGTGGACCCGCTGGCTGCGGTTGCGGGCGGCCGTGTGTGTGTCCGAGGAAGTGACATTGGGGCAGGCGACCGCCTGCCGGTCATCACGATTGGCGGCCTACCGGCACGGGTTGTCTCCTGTAGTTCTGACGCCGTCGCGTGTCTGGTGCCGGAAGAGAGCCGGGGAGGGGAGACCTCGATCCGTCTGGATACTGCGCCGGGTGAGACGGTATTGTTGGAGGTGGGGGTTCCCGTCGCCACAGACCTGCACCAGGTGGATAGTCCGGCGATCGGCCGAGACGGGACCCTCTTCCTGACCCACAGCGGGACACGGGGGGATTCATCGCCGGCGACGGTGTTTCGTATTGGTCCGGATGGTTTCCGCGAGCCTTTCGTCACCGGGCTTACGAACCCGACGTCGCTCGCCATCGGTCCTGACGGTCAACTCTATGTCTCGAGCCGTTTTGACGGCACGGTGTTCAGGGTTGATGATGACGGCGATTTTCACCAGGTCGCTACAGACCTCGGTGTGGCCTGCGGGTTGGCCTTCGACGATGATGGGATGCTCTACGTAGGGGATCGGACGGGGACGGTGTTCGTGGTCTCGCCCGAGGGCACCGTGGCTCCCTTTGCGACTCTCCCCCCGAGTGTTGCTGCATTCCATTTGGCGATGGCTCCGGGCGGAGATCTTTTTGTTAGCGTTCCCACGCTTGGAACTCGGGATGTGGTGTATCGTGTCGACTCGTCTGGAGAGGCGACGGTAGCACAGGACGGTTTCGGCCGACCGCAGGGACTCGCCGTTGATCGGCAAGGGACACTCTATGTGGTGGAGGCGCTAGCCGGTGTGAGTGGGCTCCATCGGGTGAGTACTGCTGGCGTCCAGCAGATTGTGGCTGCACCCTCACTTGTTGGTGTGGCGTTGGGGCCGTCTGGGGAAGCGGTGGTCGTGTCTGCCGATACGGCGTATCGGTTCGATCACTTGCCAGAGCCAGCGATGACGGCCTGATTCAGAACGAAGTCACTGCCCGATGGCTCACGACTGTATCGAGGTGCGGGGCGCCCGCGTCCACAATCTCAAGAGTATCGACGTCAGTTTGCCACGCGACGGTCTGGTGGTGGTGACAGGATTGTCAGGTTCTGGCAAGTCATCGCTCGCCTTCGACACGATCTATGCGGAAGGTCAGCGCCGCTACGTAGAGTCCCTGTCTGCGTATGCACGTCAGTTTCTCGAGCAGGTTGAGAAACCGGATGTCGATCTAATAAACGGTCTGTCACCGGCAATTGCGATCGAGCAAAAGACCACTGGATCCAACCCCCGATCGACGGTTGGTACTGTCACCGAAATATACGATTACCTCCGTTTGTTGTTCGCGAATATCGGTGTTCCGCATTGTCCGGACTGTGACAGTCCGATCACGCGGCAATCAGTTGATCGCATCATCGAGATGGTGGTGTGCGATCCCGCGGATGAGCGAGTCAACGTCCTGGCCCCGATCGTGCGCGGGAGAAAGGGGGAATTCAAGCGGGACTTGGCGGCGCTTCGGGCCAAGGGCTTCACGAAGGTTCGGGTGGATGGTCACGTCCGGTCGTTGGATGAGGACCTGAATTTAGAGCGGCGACGCAATCACGACCTTGAAGTGTTCGTGGATCGGCTCGTGATTCGGGCTGGCGTGGAGCGCCGTCTACGTAACGCCATCGAGTTGGCCCTGAGCCTTGCCGACGATGTCGTCATCATCAACACTTTGGGTGGTGGAGATCGGTTGTTCTCGCGGAGATTGGCGTGCGTGCGGTGCGGGTTGAGTATGCCTGAGCTCACCCCGAGGGTCTTTTCATTCAATTCTCCGCAAGGGGCCTGTGAGGCCTGCCAGGGTCTCGGGGCGGTGGATGACTTTGATCCGTCGCGCATCGTCCCTGACGGCTCAAAGTCCTTGCAGGACGGTGCGATTTCTCCTTGGGGTGCAGGCGATCAGAAGCTCGTTCGAGAGGCCCTTGACAGCCTGTCTCAGTACTTCGGGATCAACCTCGACACGCCATTCGATGAGCTTCCGAAGAAGCAGCGCCAGACGCTCTTGTATGGTCCGCCGGTGTCGAAACGGCGAAGTACTGGCGCCGGCGGGGGGGCTGCATTGCGACGGGGGGCTCGAAAGGCTCCGTATGGTCGTGATTTCGAGGGGGTGGTGCCGAACCTGCGACGGCGCTACCAGTCTGGCGCATGGGTGCAGCAGGAACAACTCGAGCCCTTACGCTCCCTCCAGACCTGTGCGGCGTGCGAGGGTGAGAGGCTGCGGCCGGAGAGTCGGGCGGTTCGGTTCAAGGGGCGAACGATTGCGGAGTTGACGCAACTTCCGCTGGCCGAGGTTGTGCACGTTCTGAATGCCGTCGATTTGACAGAGCGAGAAATGCTCGTTGCCGGGCGTGTCCTCCGCGAGATTCGTGACCGACTGGGATTTCTCAACGACGTTGGGGTGGGGTATCTGACGTTGGCTCGGAGCGCGGCGAGTATTTCCGGGGGGGAGGGCCAGCGGATTCGGCTGGCCACGCAGATTGGCTCGAACCTGCGTGGAGTACTTTATGTGCTGGATGAGCCATCGATTGGCCTACATCAGCGTGATAACCGATTACTTCTCAAAACGCTGGCAAGGTTACGGGACCTTGGAAATACCGTGATTGTTGTCGAGCATGACGAGGAGACAATTCGTGCGGCGGACTACCTGGTTGACCTGGGCCTTGGTGCAGGAGCCCATGGCGGAGAGGTTATTTTTCAGGGAGTGCCTGGCGAACTGTTAACCAGCGCCCATCCTTCGGTCACCGGGCAGTATCTACGTGGCGAGCGTGTGATTTCTCCACCGGCGGTTCGGCGGACACCGTCGAAGAGTGAACTCGTCATCCGCGGAGCCCGCGCGAACAATCTGAAGAATATCGACGTTACGATTTCCCTGGGTTTGCTGACTGCGGTCACTGGTGTGAGTGGCTCAGGCAAGTCGACGTTGGTGAATGAAATTCTCTATCGCTCGTTGGCGCGAGACCTTCATCGTGCCT
>CAZPZZ010000111.1:0-9096 GCA_964591245.1 uncultured Vicinamibacteraceae bacterium
TTCTTGCAGTTCTTCGCCTTTTCGAGACGTTCGACCGCGAAGGGGAAGACGGCCAATGGATCGAAAACGTGTATCTGGCACCCTGGGGTTACTGGGTGAAAGCGAGGTAATGGATGAACTTCGCAACACGATACGACAGGTTGCCGACTCGCCCTATCCCGTGTTGGTGACCGGCGAGAGCGGTTCGGGCAAGGAATTGGTGGCCAGAGCTGTGCATCAACTGAGTCGACGTTCCGGTCGGCCATTCGGCACAGTTAATTGTGCCGCTCTCACCGAAGACCTCGTTGAGGCTGAACTCTTCGGCCATACCAGGGGTGCGTTCACCGGGGCCGTGGCTGCTCGGACGGGGTTGTTCGAGGCGTTCCATGAGGGAATGCTTTTTCTGGATGAAATTGGAGAGTTGTCCCCGCGTGCCCAGGCGAAATTGTTACGAGTGCTGCAAGACGGAGAGATCCGGCGTGTTGGCGAACAGGTTGCCCGGCACATCGATGTGCGTGTCGTGGCCGCAACCAACCGCCCACTTGAGCAGGAGGTTGCACAGGGGCGTTTTCGTGACGATTTGTTTTATCGGCTGGATGTCGTGCGTCTCCAGGTGCCCCCCCTGCGTGAGCGGGAAAAGGATGTCCTGCTGCTCGCAGACCATTTTTGGAGCCAAGCGCAGTTGCAAACTGAGAGTCGTGCGGCTTTGGGACGAGCGACCCGCATGGCGTTGGCCAACTATCACTGGCCGGGCAATGTGCGCCAACTCGAGAACGTCATTGCGGGGCTTGCGGTCCGCGGCCCCAGGCGGGGGACGATTGGTGCGGACGCATTGCCCCCAGGCATTGTGAGCCGGTCCCCTGAGAAGCAGACGCTGCAGGAAGCTCGCCAGCGTTTCGAGCGTGGGTATGTTCGGGGTGTACTCGCTCAAGCGGGCGGCCGCCGCGGCAAGGCGGCGTTGGCGCTTGGTGTGACCCGCCAAGGGTTGGCAAAGCTTCTGAAACGCCTTGATTTGGACGCGGCGGCAGGTGGACCGTCAGAACCCGCTGTCGATGCTACCCAAATAATAAGTTGACGATAAATACGGCGCCAAGAATTCCGGCGACGTCGGCTAGGAGGCACGCGGGCACAGTGTGCCGTGTATTCCGGATACTTGCGGCGCCGTAGTACACCGCTAGGGTATAGAAGGTGGTCTCGGTACTTCCCTGAAACGTGCTCACCATATAGCCGATCAGGGAATCAGGGCCGTGCGCGGTCATCGCCTCAGCCATAATCCCGTAAGCACCTTGTCCTGTGAGCGGACGGAGGAGGGCCATCGGCAGCGCCTCCGCCGGTAAGCCAACCCGATTCGTGATCGGTGACATGAGCCCGACGATGAGTTCGAGTCCCCCCGAGGCGCGAAACATGCCCACAACCACAAGAATGACGACCAGATAGGGGATGATCCGGATCGCCACCTGAAAACCTTGCTTGGCTCCGTCGACGAGAGAGTCATAGACGCGGACACCGCGTACCCAGCCATAGAGCATTCCCGCCACAATGAGCGACGGCAGCGCCCAACTCGACGTCACTTCAGTGATGACATCGAAGATCGCCGCCTGTTCACTCCGTCCCTGCACGAAGAGTACGCCGGTAGCCACAAGCAAGGTCCAGTAAACAAGACTGAGCCAGCGACGGTGGGGTAGTGGGGTGAGCGCTTCAGGGGCCTCAAGTAGCGTCGCTGTCGCTCCGTCGTTCCGGTCGTCAGGTGCCGGCGTCTCGATCGGAGGGGGAGCTGTCGAGCGATATCTGGTCAGTCGACTTAACAATAATGCGGCGGTAATGGCAACGATGGTCGCGCATGTGCTGGCAAACCAGGTCGGAACAAGAATGCCCATGGCATCTTGTGAACCCAATGAAGCCCTCGTCGATACGACGCCGGTGGGTAAGATCGCGAGCGCTGACGTGTTGATGGCGAGGAAGAGCACCATGGCGTTGGTGGCAGTGCCTGGCTGTGAGTTCAGCTTGTTCAACTCGTCCATCGCCTTGATGCCGAAGGGCGTGGCGGCGTTGCCCAGGCCCAGCATGTTGCTCGCGATATTGAGAATCATGGCGCTCATCGCGGGACTGTCCACCGGGACCGAGGGAAAGAGGCGCTGCATGATCGGTCCGATGAGCCTGGCCAGATGACGCAGGAGGCCGGCGTCTTCGGCAACCCTCATCAGGCCGAGGAAGAAGGCCATCAGGCCAATGAGCCCGAGCGCGAGGTCGACGGCGCCTCGGGCTGACGTCACGATGGCGTCAGTCAACGCTTGCATTTGGCCTGCGTAGCCGGCAAGCAGCACCGATGACAGTGCGATGAATACGATCAGGCCGTTGAGCATGTCGTCTGGTCTATTTAGGAGCGTGGAGGTGGCCGTGGAACTGCCCTGAGGCGGCGGTCTCAGCGGCCAGGCACGGTCACGCCGTTGTTCAGGGCATCGTTCGCTCGAATGATGGGCACGCTATCGCCGTCACCGTTAAGTATGACCTCAAAGCGTTCGACCAGACCGTCGGGAATGCCATCGATAGGATAGACGGTGCGCCAAAGGTTCATCCCTTCAGATACTTCGACAGATTGAATCGGCGACTGCGTGTCACGGACGGTGAACGCAAGTAGGCGGCGCCCGTTCGTACGGCGTCTATCATCGACATCGATCTCAGGCGCAGAATTGTCGACTATGAAGATCGGACTTTGGCGCTCACCGACGAGTGCGGTATCGGGGGCGCTCGAAGGTGCGTCCGTGACGGCCAATTGAATGCGGTATGCGCCATCGGGCACAGTGGACGTGTCCCAGGCAAATACCGTCTCTCGCAGTCCGGAGGCCAACTCGTGCCAGAGAGGTTCTCCGTCCCGCTGATACGACAGGCTGTACTCAAGGCGGTCGCGATTTTCGTCACGGGCCCGCCAGACGAAGGTCTGCAATCCTTTTTTGTAGCTTTGTCGGCCTAATGTGGTTGGCGTGCCCGGGGTCGCCTCGGTGCCGCGTCGTCCCAGGCCGGCGACGGGCGTGTCGCCGCTACTGAAGGCCTGTTGAAACATCGTACCGGGCGGATGGACCGTCAGCTCGGTCACCTCGGGACGGATATTCCGCGGCAAGTACGCGGCAGTTACCGATGTGAGCACTGGAGATGCATCGCCCGCGCTAAGGGTGGCTCTCCATTGAAGGTAGCGGGCATTGGGACTCAGGATCTGCGCACCAGCCCTATTTGTATACGGATCAGACCAGTCGCTCCATGTGTCGTTGGGAATTGCGGTGTTGCCGGATCGTGTCGATAGTTCAACCCGGCTACCAGTGGGCGTCCTCGATCGCCAGCGGAGAGTTCCCCAACGCGCGACGGTGGTGGCGTCATGGATGTCCGATTCATAGGTTCCACGTGTTGCGATGTCAGCTCCCAGCCGCATGATTCGGCCAGGGTTTGCGGTCCCGTATCGAAGCGATCCATCCGGCAGCCTCAGGAAGCGAGTAATCTGCCGTGCTGGAGCTCGGCCAAGCAAGATGGTGCGAGTGGGGTTGCTGGTCACTTGGAATAGTTTGCCGTCGGGACCAGTGCCGACTAGCAGGTGCCCCTGGCTGTCAAAGACTGCGTCGAACGGCGTATCTTCATTCGATCGCCAGAGTCTGTGCCACAGGCCGTCCGGGTCGATACGGTACACGGCGCCTTGTTCTCGGCCGGTCGAAGTGACCGCTGCTGAACTGCCGGAGGATGACGAACCTGTCGTGTCGGCCACGACCACCGCCGTTACGCTCGTGGTGACTGACACAGTGGGAGTTGGCGTGGCTGACGTTGGCGCGGCAACGGGAGGTGGTGCGGTGCGCGTAGGCCCATTCTGGCCACTAACCGCGACGACAAGAATCGAGCCATCCGCCTGCGGGCGAACCGTACGAATCTCGTCGAAGGGGGTGTCGAGCAAGACAAACGCGCGACCCTCGGGAGCAATGCGTAGTACCTGGCCTGGCGATTCAGTACCTATGAGTAGGGCGTTGTCGGCCGCGACCGACACGGTCAAGACGTGAGTCGCATCGCTTTCAAATGCCACGACCGCCTGGCCGTCCGGAGGCACGCGGTAGACCCGAGCCGGGTCGCCGGTTGCGACATAGAGCGTGCCATCTTGCGCGACATCCATGTCCCAGATATACCGAGCGTCTGGATCGAAACGGGACGTTGACTCGCCGTCTGGCGTGACCCGGTACACTCGACCGTCTGGGGACGTCGCAGCAAATACGCCGCCGGCCTGGTCGCTAACCACCGCGTGCACATCAAGTTCGTCTGCGTCGAAGATGACGTTGCCTGAGCCGTCCGGTGCGACGCGGTATAACCGTCCTTCGCTGCCAGTTCCGATCCACATGGATCCGTCTCCACTTCGCGCCAAAGACCAGAGCGCGGGAGCAGACGTATCGAATGTGGGTTCGTTCCGGGGGCCGAGTACGAGATGTCCTGCCGCATCGACCGACAACCCGTTGACGACGCCGCGCAGAAACTCGTCTTGAGTTGAAACTCGCCAGAAAAGCGGACTGGCTCCGAGCAGCATCAGGGTGCACAATCCAAGGACGGCCGGCGTAAGGATCCGGCTAATTGATCGCTGAGAGTGATGTGTCATCTGTGACTTCTGGGAGGCGTGTGACGTTATCGCCCAGACATGTCTAGCGTGAGTACACGCGCCCCGGTGACGACGTGTGCCAGTGGAATGTTCCATTCGCGCATCGCGGCGGTCGTCAGACGGCCCACGCCTTGGGATTCTGCACCAAGAATATCGAGGACAGAGGGAGGAAGCGAGGGCTGACGCCGACCATTCACGACGGCACCTGCATCGGTGCGCCGCAGTTGCACGTAGAGTTGGTTGTTGCGACGGGCGCCGTTGAGTGCGTTGATGAGCTGGGGGAGATCTGAGGCGGTCGCTTCTTGTCCCCCTTGTTGTCGTTCCTGTTGGGCGAGGGTGGCACCATCGGCCACGACGATCTGCCAGGTTCCGCGGGCCACGGCGGGTAAGTCGACCATGACGGTCCGAAGAATTTCCTCTCCCTGATGTGTACGAGCCGCGATATGCAGAGGCACCGTCTCGCCAGCTCTCGGTCGAGGGGTGTCCAACCAGATCCGCTCGAGTGTGGCAGTCCGTACTTCGTCGTGGGCGGTGATGGTGAGATCGATACGTTCGAGTGCGATCGGTTCGTGGGGGTTGTTGAGCAGGGCGATCAAGGGGCCGGCGACATAGAGCGAGGCCCGCAGTGTTGCCGCGTCACCCGCGAACGTTTCTTCGAACGTCGCCGAGGGGTGACCGGTCAATTCGGCCCGACCCGCTACCTGATAGGTGGCGGGTCCGAGTTGGCGATCATGTGAAAAAAGTGTGCTCAGTATTGCGTTGTAGGTCAGTAATGGCGTGAACAGGTCGTCCGAGGCGATTTGGAAGTTGAACGAGTGACTACGCGCGCGAGACGGCATATCGAGCTGTAGGCGAACAGGAACCATCCGGGGGCCGGGGCCAAGCTGGCCACCGATGCCGGTGGCACGGTCCTGGTTGATCGTTCCTAACGTCTCACCGACCGTGGCGATTCTCGAAGAGATCGCTTGACTGGGCAATATGGTTTGGACGGTGGCCCGTGTCATGGGGAAGCTTGCGGTTCCAACGCTGTAGAACGGGTGGCCGAACGCATAGACCTGGTCGCCGTCAACGAGCGTGACTGTTCCTGTGCCTGCCATGGAGAGGTCACCCTGTATGAGCCCCACGCCAACCGGGTCGCCGGCTTGTAACGGCTCACCGGGAGTGGCCGACTGGGCCGTAGATAGGCCACCGACGACGGGGAGGAGCCCCGCCGCGCGGAATACGGGGGCGACGTATTCCAAGGCTCCTGGCGCGAAGCCACTCATGACGAGCGGGGTCGCGATGGGGTGCAAGCGCATACCGAATTCGGTCGCTTCGGCATTCGAGAGACCTACTCCCTGCACCGCCTCCTGACTCGTGGCGAAGGGAGACGGACGCGAGAGCTGTTGCTGTAGTAAGTCGACAAGTGTGTGTGTGGACAGCGGAAGCGGCAGACGGATACTGGCTCTGGCTGCGGATTCGGAGGCGCCCGGGGCATCGCGGAGCATCTCGTCGATGGGAGTGATCCCGGCAATGGCGTCTTTGGAAAAAGAGCCCATGGCATAGGAGACCGCTCCCACCAGCCGGTCGTCGATATACACAGGGCTTCCACTCATGCCCTGAATAACGCCGCTTTCGGCAAGGGGTCCGCCTTGGAGGCGTGCCAAAATCAAGTTCCGTTGCGGTCCCATTGAGTTGGTGAGTACACCCAAAATCTCAACGTCGAACTCACTCCGTTCGGTGCCATGAAAAACCGTCACTCCAGTTCCGCGCATGCCGGGCGTCACGTCTTCCACCGGCATGGTCTCGGTCGACGCTGGTGCGCCCGCTGTGAGACCGCCGATCATTCCCAGGACTGCAAGAACGAACCACTGTGGGCGTGTCATGGTGCTGTTACGTGACCGCGCGAGACTGTGGCGCAGGTGCCTCGGCGGTCGTCGCCTCCTGTGTCGGTAGAGCGCAAGTTCTGCATGGTGATGGCCTGCGTCGGCCCTGTAGGTGTTTTGCGGGGCGTGGGCTGACTCATCGTGTGCAAATATGTCAGTTGCAGAAGGTTCTTGGAAATTATGTCATGTGATCAACAACTACGCGCTCGCGTGCAACTTCATATACGGTATGTTCATCCCTAAGGCATCTCGTTGACGCCTCTCAAACGGCTTTGATACACTCGGGCGCGATTTTAGCGCGGATGCGCGTCCTCTAATCATGTATAGCTGCCTACGGTATCACCGTTTGGGACCGGCGTTTCCACGCGGCATGCGTTCGACGAGGTGGTGGCAGGTCATGAGCAGTTACACTGGAGAGGTCCGCCTGTTCGCTTGACCGGATACCGAGCCATAAGGCAGATAGAGCGATAGGCCTCTTCATCCACACGGTTGGAGAGGCTTTTTCTATATTAGGACGTCCAGATGCCACCGGCACAACTGTGTGCGACTGTCACGGGAGCGACGACCGCGGAGCTGCGTTCCAGGCGCGATGCCATTGAATGCGCAGATCTTGTGGAATTGCGCATCGATACGGTGACGGATCCCGATATCGCGGGGGCTCTCGAGGGGAGACGGTGCCCCGTGCTTGTGACGTGCCGCCCCGTCTGGGAAGGTGGCCATTTCGGAGGGACCGAGGAAGAACGGCGACGACTTTTGCAGCGCGCGTGCGAACTGGGTGCCGAATGGGTCGACCTTGAGTGGCGCGGTGGATTTGAAGACCTGATTGAGCAACGACGTGGGCGAGGGGTGGTGCTGTCGTTACATGATTTCGAGGGCACCCCGGCCGATTTGGACGACAAACATCGGGCGATGCGTCAGACAGGGGCGGAGATCGTCAAGCTGGCTGTGCACAGTCGCTCGGCCCATGACCTGGTCCGTTTGTGGCGGTTGGGACGAGGAACGAAGGACCAGGGGACTGTGTTGGTCGGAATGGGGTCCATTGGTATGCCGAGTCGATTGCTGGCTGCCCATTTTGGTTCCCGTTGGAGCTATGGAGGGGATGCGGTTGCGCCAGGTCAGGTTTCACTCAAGGAGATGGTGGAGCGCTATGGTTTTGAGACCGTTACCCCGGAGACCGCGATCTACGGCGTGGCCGGGCGACCCATTAGTCACTCGCTATCTCCGGTGATGCACAATGCGGGATTCAAGGTGGCCTCGGCGGATGCTGTCTACGTACCTTTCGAGGCGGAAGATGCGGACGATCTGATGGGTCTCGTCAATGTTCTTGGGGTTCGAGGTCTCAGCGTAACCGCGCCCTTCAAAGAATCGATACTGTCTCACCTCGCCACGACCGATCCGTTGAGTCAACGGGTGGGGGCGGTGAATACCCTGAAGAAGGAGGGGAGTCATTGGGTTGGGTGTAACACGGACGTTCCGGGATTCATGGCGCCTCTCGACGCGCGCGGTGGTGTACGGGGGCTGCGATGTGTCGTTCTTGGCGCCGGAGGCTCGGCTCGTGCGGTTGCGGTGGGGCTGGCCGATGGTGGAGCCAAGGTTACTGTCTGTGCAAGGCGCAGGGCCAGGGCGTTGGAGGTTGCCGGTGTGGCCAAGGGGCATGTTGGCACATTTCCTCCTACCCCGGATTCCTGGGACCTCGTGGTTAACACGACCCCCGTGGGTACCAGCCCCGCGATAGAGGAGAGCCCTCTCGAGTCGGCTGCGTTTGATGGTGGCGGTGTCGCGTATGACCTGGTCTACAACCCACAGCAGACACGGTTTTTGAGTGACGCGACTGCTGCGGGTTGCGACACCATCGGTGGTCTAGACATGCTGGTGGGCCAGGCGGTCCGACAATTTGAATGGTGGCGCGGAGAGCGACCGTCGCCGGGTCTGTACAAGCGCGCGGCGCTGGCGGCGCTCGGGGTGTTCCGAGGACCCGATGGCGAGGAGGAGCCGGGATGAATCAAACCTCGTTCGAGACGTTTCAAGAACTTGCGGAGGAGGGGACGTTCGTCCCGGTGTACAAGGAGGTCTTGGCAGACTTGCTGACGCCGCTGTCCGCGTTTCTGGCCGTGGCGGAGCATGCCGAGCAGGCGTTTCTCTTCGAGAGCGTTGAAGGAGGTGAACAGGTCGCACGGTATTCGTTTCTCGGAAAAGATCCATTCCTGGTGCTCCGGTCGAGCGGAGGGGTCACCTACGTCGAGGAAGCTGGTGTGGTGACGACCGAGTCGGTCCCGTTTCTGGAACGACTACGCCAGGTCATGAGTGATTACCGAGCTCCCACCGTGCCTGGTCTTCCTCGGTTCACTGGTGGTGCTGTCGGATTCTTTGGCTACGAGACGGCAAGATGGTTTGAGCCGTCGCTCGATGCCGTCTGGTCGGCACGAGATCTTTCAGGCAGCGGCGAAGACGATGCCGCGTTCATGCTCTTTGACTCCATTCTGGCGTTCGACCACGCCAAGCACCGGATTCTGATTATCGCCAATGCACGCGTAAATCCTGGCGACGATCTGGAGACTGCGTATCGTTACGCATCGGCGAAGATCGGATTCTTGGAGCAGGAACTCGAGAGGACGCTCTCCCGTCAATCCG
>CAZPZZ010000111.1:9196-13995 GCA_964591245.1 uncultured Vicinamibacteraceae bacterium
CTCTCGATAGTCGGGTCATCGCCAGAAATGTTGGTGCGGGTCGAGGGACGCCAGGTTGTGACTCATCCGATTGCTGGGACACGGCCGAGAGGGTTGAACGAGGCAGAAGATCAACGCCTTGCCGATGAACTCATGCAAGATGAAAAAGAACGAGCAGAGCATGTCATGCTCGTTGACTTGGGACGGAATGACCTCGGCCGGGTCTGTGAGTATGGCACGGTGCATGTGCCACGATTCATGGAGATTGAGCGGTATTCGCACGTCATGCACCTGGTATCCCGTGTGGAAGGCCAACTTCGACCTGACGAAGATCGTCTTGCTGCGCTGGCGGCATGTTTTCCGGCGGGAACGGTGTCTGGTGCACCCAAAATTAGGGCGATGGAAATCATTTCAGCTCTGGAACCGACACGTCGGGGCATTTATGCGGGTGCGATTGGTTATCTGGACTTTGCGGGTAACCTCGACTGTTGCATCACCATTCGTACGATCGCGATCCGAAATGGACGAGCTCATATACAGGCGGGTGCGGGCATCGTGGCCGATTCGGTGCCGACCTCGGAGTACAACGAAACGAAAGCCAAGGCGTCGGCGCTGCTTCGTGCTCTGGAAATGGTGTGATCCATGGTCTTGGTTATCGATAATTACGATTCGTTTACTTACAACCTGGTCCAGTATCTTGGGGAACTGGGCGCTGAGGTTTCTGTCCGCAGGAACGATCAAGTTACGGTCGGCGAGATCGAAGCGATCGGGCCAGAGAGGATTGTCATTTCACCGGGGCCAGGTCGGCCCGAGAACGCCGGGGTTGCCATTGATGTCGTACGCCGATTTGGACCGCAGTGTCCGATTCTCGGCGTCTGCTTGGGTCACCAGGCCATTGGTTTTGCGTTCGGGGCAACTATTGCCCGGGCACCGGTGATCGTCCATGGCAAGCGGTCGATGGTGGAGCACGATGGGCGCGGTATCTTTGTCGGACTTGAAGGGGCATTTGCTGCCGCGCGGTATCACTCCCTGGCGATTGCCTCCGACTCGTGTCCCTCGGAACTTGAGGTGACCGCAAATGCGACTGATGACGGCGCAATTATGGGTGTCCGGCATCGAGAGTGGGCCGTGCACGGGGTGCAGTTTCATCCCGAGTCGGTTCTTACCAGTGTGGGACACCAGATTCTGCGGAATTTCCTGGATTGCTAATGTTTGCAACCTTGCTCGAGAAGCTACAGCGCCGTGAGGATTTGGTGGTTACCGAGGCGTCTGCTGTGATGGAAGAGATCATGGCTGGGCGGGCGACGCACGCACAGATCGCCGGCTTGTTGATCGGGTTGTCCCTGAAAGGGGAGCGTCCATCAGAAGTCGTCGGGTTTGCCAGAACCATGCGTGCCAACGCAGTATCGTTGTCGAATCCTGTTGACGATATCTTTGATACCTGTGGAACGGGCGGCGATCGTGCATCGACGTTCAATGTGTCGTCGCTCGCCGCGCTGGTATTGGCTGGATGTGGCGTCCGGGTAGCGAAGCATGGCAACCGGGCCGTCTCGAGCCGCTGCGGGAGCGCCGATCTGTTCGGGGCGTTGGGTGTGGCTGTCGACGCTCCTCCGGCTGTGGTCGAGCGCTGTCTAGAACGGTGCGGCATCGCGTTTCTGTTTGCACCGACGTTCCACCCGTCGATGCGTCACGCGGCTCCCGCTCGACGGGAACTTGGCGTCCGAACCATCTTCAACATGCTAGGCCCGTTAACCAATCCTGCGGGCGTTCGCCGTCAACTGGTTGGTGTATCGCGCCCCGATCACACCGATCTTCTGGCCCGAGCGCTCGGGGAGTTGGGGTCGGAGTGGGCCTGGGTTGCGCATGGAGCCGACGGCTTAGATGAGGTGTCGACAACCGGCTATACCAAGGTGACCGAGTGCAGAGAGGGTCGCGTTCGAAATTTCCTGCTACATCCGAATGATTTTGGTCTGCCGGTGGCTGAACCGGCGACACTACGTGCCGAATCGCCGGAAGAGAATGAGGCTATCGCGCGAGCCGTACTTTCCGGGGAGTTGGGGCCCCCTCGTGAGATGGTTCTGGCCAATGCGGCCGTGGGGTTGCTCCTCACGGAGCGGGTGTCGAGTTTGGCGGCGGGGGTTGGGATGGCTGCAGCCGCGCTGGATGACGGGCGCGCAATGGCGGCATTGACTCAACTGGTGAAACTCTCGCAAGGGGCTGATGCATGAGTCACCAGTCGCCTGGGGCTGGTCCGGATCTGCTGGCCACCATCGTGGCAGCGACGCATCACATCGTTAGGGAGCGCATGAAACAGTGTTCCGAAGCGGTGGTGCGGTCGCAGGCACGTGGGATGGTACCGGGTGGAGATCGGTTTCTTGCAGCGCTGCAGGGCCCGGGAATCAACGTCATTGCTGAGTGCAAGCGACGTTCTCCTTCTCGAGGAATTCTGTGCGCGGACTATCATCCAGAGCGCATCGCAGCGTCTTATGAAACTCATGGGGCAGCCGCTGTCTCGGTGTTGACGGAACCTACCTTCTTTGACGGAACACTGGACCATTTGCGCGCGGTTCGGGCGGCGGTGAGTATTCCGGTACTCAGAAAAGACTTCATCGTGACACCGTATCAGGTGTACGAGGCTGTGGTTGCCGGTGCTGACGCGATTCTATTGATTGTTGGTGCGCTCGACGACAAGACCCTTGGCAGTTTGTTTGATCTCGCGACTACAGTAGGGCTGGGTGTATTGATGGAGGTGCATGATTCTGCCGAGTTGGGGCGAGCTCGGCAGGTTGGAGCGCCCGTCGTTGGTGTTAACAATCGAGACCTCCGGACCCTCGCGGTCGACCTTCAGGCGTCCAGACGCCTGATTGGTGAGTTCCTGCCAGATACCGTCGGGGTCGCTGAGAGTGGTCTCAAGACGAGGGCCGATCTGATTGCGCTGCGGACCGCAGGTTACCGTGCGTTCTTGATCGGAGAGACATTGATCGCGACCGAGAATCCGGGGCGCACACTGGCTGGGTTGCTGGCACCGGAGGATCACGGGAATGGGAATAGTGAGTCCGAAGGGCTCGTGAACGTAGGTGATACGCAATGACCCGAGTCAAGATTTGCGGGATCACCAGAGCGGAAGATGCGCAGCTTGCGGCGGAATTGGGCGCGACGTGGATCGGATTTGTGTTCTGGCCAGGAAGTCCACGCTATATCGGTCCCTCGAGGGCTGCTGAGATCTTGTCCACGCTCCCGCCGGATGTTTCGGGTGTGGGCGTGTTTGTGGACCAACCGGCTGAGGAGATTGCCGCCATTGCTGACGCGGTCGGCCTCGGGGCTGTCCAGCTTCATGGTGAGGAGACAGTCGAGGGATACGGAAAGTGTAACCGCCGCGTCATCAAGGCAGTTGGTTTGTCCGGGGAGGACGCGGTCGCGAACATTGGAACAGTCTGGCCAGAAGCGACGTTGCTGTTGGATGCGTTCGATCCCATACGGAAAGGCGGAACGGGACGTACCATCGACTGGGTGCTCGCTCGGGAGATTGCGACGCGCCGGCGGACGGTGCTCTCAGGGGGCCTTCGGGCCGAAAACGTGGCGGTGGCGATGCGACAGGTAACGCCGTATGGACTGGACGTGTCCTCTGGAGTCGAAAGTGAACCAGGTGTGAAGGATGCTCAACAGATGCGGGCATTTTTTCAGGCGGTCGATGCCGCTGCTGCGTCAAGCTACGGGGAGACGTCCGGGCGCCAACGAACCGGCGGAGAGGGAATATGACGAGACCGGTAGCTGGCACTACCGCCGCTACACCGAGTTTTGGGCGTCGGGATCCTGATGCCCGTGGTTATTTCGGCCAGTATGGCGGTGGTTTTGTCCCCGAGACGTTGGTGGCTCCAGTGGAAGAACTACGCGTGGCATATTTTGATGCGCGTGATGATTCCGGGTTTCAGGAACGGCTTTCGACTTTGTTAGATCACTATGTCGGTCGTCCTACCCCGTTGTATGAAGCCACCCGTTGGGCGGCGCAATGTGGTGGACCCCGCATCTTCCTGAAGCGCGAAGACCTTGCGCATACCGGCGCGCACAAGATTAACAATGCGCTGGGGCAGGCGCTGCTTGCCGTACGGATGGGGAAGCGGCGGGTTGTGGCTGAGACGGGCGCTGGGCAGCACGGTGTCGCGACGGCCACTGCGTGCGCGTTGCTTGGGCTGTCGTGCGAGGTCTACATGGGAGCTGAGGACATGGCTCGCCAGGCGCTCAATGTTGTGCGCATGCGACTGCTTGGCGCTACCGTGACAGGGGTAAATTCGGGGAGTCGTACGTTGAAGGATGCGATCAACGAAGCCATGCGGGACTGGGTGACGAACGTCCGCGACACGTACTACCTGTTGGGGTCAGTGTTGGGCCCGCATCCGTACCCGTTGATGGTTCGTGAATTCCAGTCTGTGATCGGCAGGGAGGCGAGAGGTCAAATCCTGGACCTGACGGGAGGGCTCCCAAGCGCCGTCGTGGCGTGTGTGGGGGGTGGGAGCAATGCCTTGGGGATCTTCGATGGTTTCATCGATGACCGAAACGTTCGCCTCGTTGGGGTTGAAGCGGGTGGTGACGGGATCTTGCCAGGCCGCCATGCCGCGCGATTCGCGGGGGGGGCCATGGGGGTTCTGCAGGGGACGCGCACGATGCTTCTTCAGGATGCTCATGGAAACGTCGAACCAACTCACTCCGTGTCTGCTGGTTTGGATTACGCGGCTATTGGTCCGGAGCATGCGTGGTTGCGAGATCTGGAGCGGGCAGAGTATACGTGGGTGACGGACGATCAGGCGTTGGAGGCGTTTCAA
>CAZPZZ010000112.1:0-13393 GCA_964591245.1 uncultured Vicinamibacteraceae bacterium
GGGAACTATCTCTTTTTTGATCGAAGCCAGGCCGCCATCGGCAGTTGCGCCCTCGACGACGTCGCGGTCACGGTATCGACCACCGTGATCGGACGGTACCCGGAGCGCTGCACGGCAATCCTTGATGCTGGGGCGTTGGCGCTGTCCAAAGATCCGGGAGAAGGATGCGTTGACTTCGGAGACGTGCTTGATCTCGACGGCACCCCACTCCCGGGTCTTCACCTGACCTCGCTCTCACAGGAGCACGGCAAACTGGTCGCCGACCCAGGAATCCCCTTACCCGCCTTGCACCGCCAACTACGGATCCGTCCCAACCACTCCTGCCTCTCCGCGGCACTCTTCAGCGAATACCACATCCATCGCGCAGGTCATGTCGTCGATGTCTGGCACCCGGTTCGTGGCTGGACCGCCGCGCACGCTCGCCGCGGCGCATAAACGGGACAGGGTGTCCCACAGCCGCGGTAGGATCCCCACCATCACCGTGACCGCAACAGACGGGACCACACAGGAGTCGACAATGGCAGCTATTGGAGAGAAACAGGCTGAGATCAGCGGGAAGATCACCACGGTCACCATCCGCGACACGGGTAGTGAGGTCAACGTCGAGGCGAACGTTGGTTCATTCGGGATGGTGTTCGGAACCGTCACCTTCGAACCCGCAGTGGATGCGGCTCGAGAGACCGGTCCCGTCGTCGTACGCGGACGCGCCCTCCGTCCAGACGGCGCAACCGTCGCATTCAAGGGCGCGGGCACGTGGCGTAAAATGGACACCCATCAGTGGGAAATCAAGCACATCAGCCTCGATACCGACGGCCAACGCATCTTCGTCGTGGATGTATTCGATCTGGAGGCACGTACCAACACGGGCACGTTGTACGCCCTCGACTGAGCGGGCATCACATTTCCAGGCACGTCCGCACCGGACTACTGCTCTTCGCCTGGCGGGTGTATTCCGGTTCGGTACTCCGATCTGACACAGCGAGCACCTCGCACACAGGGAGGCGCAAGCCCCCTCTCTGTGCCAGCGACTGCACTGAATGTTTCAAATCTCGTGCGTCCAGTACAGACCACAAATGGCAGCGGACGCCATGCGCGCAGTCTCTCAGAAACACGCTCGCGACGAGGAACTAACATCGTGGTCCCCCGTCGCCGGACGTACCAGATTCGATTTCAGATTCGTAGGCGTCGCTATTGAGACGCATGCTCCTCTTGACGTGCACCAGCCAGGATGTTGGGTAATCCGTAGTTCCCCTCGTGGCAGGCATACTCGAACATGGCGTTCCCGCGCTTCATCGGAATCTGCGCAACGATGGGTGCGGTGAACGTCACGCTATCGTCAACCGTAAACTCGTAGAGCAACGTGTCGTCCGTCACCCGCGTAAACCGCTCCGTCAGATGCAGCGTGGTCCCCTCGCCAGCCGCCATCGTCACGGAGGGGCTGAAGCTTGACGTCTTGTCCGTATAGTTCCTCGACTCGACCACCAGGGTGTCTCCATCCCAGTAACCTCTCGAATCACCCATCCACTGTCGCATGCCGTCTGGCAAGTGCGGCCGTCCATCCAGCGGGACGATCCGCGCGTCGTGCACCATCTCATGCAGGATGACCACGTGGTTCGCGGTTTGAAAAATCTGTAGATTCTGGTTGTATCCCGCGGGCACGATTGGCGGACCCGAGTTGAAGCCAAGCAGACACCGCTCGGCGAGCCCTCGATCTTCCCAGTGATCTGCGCCAATTCCCGCGGCCCGGACACGCACCGGCCGGGTTCCTGGAATGTCCTCCCCCAGCGAGAGCGTCACCATTTCGACCCCCGGTTGTAAGGAGGGCACCCGACCGTCGTCCGGCGACACGATCAACGACGTGCGATTCCCGTCCACAACACCGGCTCCACGATCGAACCAAAAGTTGTTGTACCCACCAACAGGCGCCCCAACCGGTAATGGTTCGGTGCGCACCTCAGTCGGTTGGTCGGCGTCGATCGCCCGTTGGACGGCCTGGGCTTCAATCTCCGCGGCCTCTTCCTCGGTCAATACCGCTTGATCTCCGCGATCCGTCGGGCGCTGGAGCGGCGTCAACGTCCGGAAGTCCCAGACCCCCTGAAGGTCGGGATGACCGTCAGCCGTCCGCGGCGTCAACCATTCCGCGTTCTGACCGAGCGCCGGGCCCACGCCGAAGGCGGCGAGGCTGAAAATTCCTACCACGGTGAAACGCCACATACGCATCGTACGTCCTCTCTCGCTTGCACATGGTGGAGGCCGTCGCCCGCCACCACGATCACGGTTACCTGTGTCCATACCCCAGCACCACATCCGTCCCGAGCCTGCTATCGTACACCGTGGGTCCGCCACAGGATCACGAGGACCTGACCACTCATGACCAAATCATCCACACAGGCGCTTGCGACCTGGCTCAAAGACACACGGGTACACGCAGACGAGGGCAACGCGGCGGCGCAGTGCGCACTGGGATTTGTCTACCAGGAGGGGCACGGCGTGACACAGGACGACACCGAAGCCGTGCGGTGGTATCAACTCGCCGCAGACCAGGGTCATGCCGACGCACAAGACCGACTCGGCATCATGTATCAAACAGGACGCGGCGTTGAACAGGACGCTCCTGAGGCCGCACGATGGTATCGACTGGCCGCCGACCAAGGCTGCGCCGACGCACAACACCGTCTCGGGGCCATGTACCAGGAGGGCCAAGCCCTGGACCAGGATCATACTGAAGCCGTCCAGTGGTATCGGAAGGCGGCTGACCAGGGAGACGGGACCGCGCAATACCGCCTGGCATTCATGTATGCCAATGGGCACGGGGTCCCCCAGGATGACACCGCGGCGAGGCACTGGCTTCGCCTCTCAGCCGATCAAGGATTCGCCGCCGCCCAGTTCACCCTGGCCGTCATGTATGCCGACGGCGATGGTGGCCTCACCCAGGACCCGGTACACGCGCACATGTGGTTCCATCTGGCCACCTCACGCATGACCGGCGAAAACCGGGACCGTACCGTAGAGTTGCGCGCGCTCGTCGCAGAGCGCATGACCCCTGATCAGATCCGCGAGGCCAGACGCCTTGCCCGTGACTGGGAGACCACGCACACCCGATGAATCACAGGCGCAGGCCACCAGCCCCCGTCACCGTGAAAATGGTTCGAGCGCTGGAGTGACCCCTGGCGCAAGTGGCACCCTGGCCGTATTCAGCACCATTGCGATCAGCGTGTAGTAGCCGCTCAGGCCAACCATATCGACGACCCCATGTTCACCGAATGCCGCAACGGCGGCCGCATAGACATCGTCGCTGACCCTCCCGTCTTGATGGAGTGCCGTGCAGAAGTCGTACAACGCCGTTTCATCAGCAGCCATTCCTTCTGGTCGCCGGCCATCGGCAATTGCCTCGGCGACTTCAGGACTCAGTCCGCCTTCCAACGCCAGGCGATGGTGGGCGGCCCATTCGTAATTCTGCGTCCATTCCCGCGCCGTGATCAGGATGACCATTTCGGACAAGCGAGGCGGCAAGGCACTATTGAATCGCAGGTAGTCACTCACGCCCCGTAATCTGTTGAGCAGGTCCGGGCTCCGCATGATCACCGACCACGGACCTCCCGGCTCCCCGCGTGTGGCCCGAAACTCCTCGACCGCTTCCTTCTGCGCTTCGGTCATCTCCGCGTCGGAAATCGGGGGCATCCGATTCTGGGCCTGCGCATTCAGTGCACACAGCGACACGAGAACGGCTACCAGGACGCCGGACCAGAGTTGACTCGTCCGCTTAGACTGCATGTATTTTCTCGTTGGCATGATCCCTCCAATGCTCAGTGCCGTGAGCCGGCCCACGTACTGGAAACGTCCTGTCTCCAGCCACTCCCAGTCGAACTGCGGTTCCTCACCCGATTCGCCTCGCCCCAAGCAACGCGGCGGTCTCTGCAGCCACTCGGTCTCCACAGACCGCCCATCTGCTTTCGCGAGTTCGCTCTTCGCTATCGAGCCAGCGGGTCAGGTCGAACCTGAAACTTCACCATCTTGCTCGTCGTGCCCTTGCCCCCCTCGGTATGCCAGTTGAAATTGGTCCCGTAATTCGCCCACACACCACGGCCTTTCCATCCAGCGTCTGGATCGTCGATGCGGCCATCGAGACCACGCGAGTAGAAACCCATCGGATACGGGACCCGCATGATGACCCACTCGTTGGTTCTCGGATTGAGCGCCTGCAGAGAATCCGAGCCCGAACCGTTGGCAATCGGGATGTTTTCTCCCAGCCCCAGCGTGTCGTAGATATCGACCCAGTTGTAATAGTGGAAATCAGCTCGCACCTCGGTCCCCTTCATGTTGGGGCCCGGGATCTGGTAGAGCGTCCATCCCTCCTGGCAATGCTGTGAATCCACCACCTCCGGCCCATCCAGCACCTGACACTTCCTCCGGTCAAAGCTGCCAAAGTGACTGCTGCCCGAGAACGCCGTCCAAATCACTCCATTGGCATCGACATCAATCCCGCGCGGGCCAAACCCTTCGAACTCGCCGTCCACGACCGGAACCTCGTAGACCTCAGCCTTGCAGCTTTCCGGCGGGTTGTCCCCGAGTTCCACACGCCAAATACGGCCCGGAAACTCCGTGCCCCCACCCCAGATCACATTGTCGACCGGATTAGCAATGACACCGTAACTTCCAGGACTCATCCGTGTATCCAGCGTCGGATCGAAATCCTCCAGCCGCTCACCGCCGCCGCCAACATCGACGCTCCGGAGCGCACCAACGGGCTGGTTCCACGGCTTGGTAATTCGCCCGTCACCATTCGTATCGACAACCAGAGGGCACCACCCTTGCGACAACTCGCCATCGCCGGTCTCATCATAGAGGCGAGTGTTGATCCACCCCACAACGTCACCGCCACCACTGAAATAGAGCGTACGGTCTTCATCAGGCGCAAAGTGCAGGTGGTGTGTACCGAAACAGGTGTCAATCAGACCAAATTCCTCAGTCGCCGGGTCATAGTACGAGGCCTGGCGACTACTGCGGCTCGTCGGGTAGTACTGAGCAAATTTGTTCGACGAGCCTTCCTGGCACCAACTAGGCAACTCGTTCCCCCGTACCTTGGTCGTCATCCAGACCCGTCCCTTATCGTCGAACATCGGATTATGCGGATCCGCCGGCGCCTGCCAGAGAGCCTCATCCCCGTAAAATGGCGATGCCACCGGAAACCGCTGCGCGAATCGTGTCCGTGCCTCATTGACCTCCAGGTCGAACACCGGAATCTCGATCGTGCGCCAGGCGTTGGTCGTCGGATCTAGCTCGAGCAATGCCCCATGCCCACCGTCGACTCCGTAGACGGGTCCTCCCGAGTTGACGGTCGAGGGATTCCATTTATCCGTCGTGATCTCATCGTGGATGTAGGACGTTTCATTCCCCCAATCCCACAACGTGACCACAACGTCTCGCTCCCGTCCACTTGGCCGCGGCGGAGCCGCTGGTGTTTCTCCGGCCATGACCCGGTCGGTCCAGTCCGCATACATCTCCAGACCTCGCTCACGACCGAAGCGATTCATGAAGGTACTCATCGTTCCGCCACGCACGCCGACCTGCACACGGTGGTCCCACGCTTCAAGCGCAGAATCGAAATCCAAATGGCTCAAGTGCGTAATCTCTCGAGTCACGCGATTGCCAAGCTGATGACACAACTGGCATCCCTGCTTCGTCATGTCGAGCCACTGCTCCTGGCTGCGCATATTCGTCGAGATTCCATTCCCGTCGGGGCCGGTTCCCGGAAACTCACTCCTGGGGGGGACCTCGAGTAGGGAATACCAGTAATTCGCAGGGTAGACACGGGCCGCTTCTTCCTGAGTCCGCGCGACGGTGGCCTGCAACGTCACATCGGCACCAGGGCGAATCGACACGGCTTCCGAATCGACCAGGCCGTAGCCACGCGTCCACACGTCATAGATCGCGTCTGGAAGCTCTGGCAACACGAAACGCCCGTCATCACCCGTGACGACGATCTTGATGAAGTGCGTCGGCAAATCTGAGGTCTCCGCGATAACCCAGACCCCGGCCTCTGGTCCTCCGCTGCTCTGGACAACGCCTTCGATGTAGTCAACCGTCGCTTCACTTTGCCCGGCAATCGGCATGACCATCAGGGCCACCACGGTCAGACCAGTCGCCAACCCGGCCACCGTAAGACGCCGCCGGGAACAACGGCGCACCGACCATCCTCGGACCATATCCATGACTCGGCCAACAAGCATCAGCTTCTCCCTTCGCGGTGTTCGCATTCGACGTCCTTCGCGGCCGTCTGCACGGCACTCATGAGCCGCGCGATTCTGTGCCACCATCTCCCAATACGACAACCTACCCGACGCACTCATTGTTGATCGCGCGACCGTCGAGACAATACCGCGTCACGCACCAGCGCTCCTCGATGCATGCCCAGGAGCGTTCACCCTTGTCAGGGCAATGCCAACGCCACCAATTCAGGTGGCTCGTTCCTTCCCCCCCGCACCGTGAGCGCGACATATTGGCGCCCTTCGACCTCGTAGCTCATCGGTGCACCGATCGCCCGTCCAGACAACGGAATCTCTGCCAGTAACTCCCCATTCGTCTTATCACGGGCCGCCAGGACCCACGCACCACCCGCCCCCGGCGTCTGCTGCGCGCTGAACAGCAGCGTGGCCGTCACCAGGAGAAAGTCACGCCCACCTCCCAGCGGCGGCAGTGCGACATCCCGCAGACGCGCATGGTCCCGGATCGCCGGTGAACCCCCTCCATTGGCTCGCTGCCACACGATCGTACCTTGATTCAGATCGATGGCAGTGATCCGGCCGTAGGGTCCCTTGAACAACGGGAGCCCCTCAGGCCCCGACGGTGGACGCATGCGCCCACGTGCATACCGCAGGTTCGACCGGTCGCGCCCTAGCTCGACAAGCGCAGGAATGATGGGCTGTGTGGTGGACGCCACGTAGAGCACACCAGTCTCCGGGTCGACAGCCGCACCGTTCCAGTTGGCGCCTCCCGTATACCCCGGCAACTCGATCGTGCCCCGCGTCTCGCCAGGCCCAGTGCCAATGAGCGAAGGAGGCGTGAACAGGGGACCATGGACGTACGTCTGCACAATGTCTTCCGCCTCGGCGTGCAGCTCCGGTGTGAAGTCAATCAAATCCGACGAGGTCACGCCCTGTCGATCGAAGGGTGGTGGTTTGGTCGGGAACGGCTGAGTCGGGGAGGTCCACTCGCCCGGAACGGTCGACAGCGGCACCGGGCGCTCGTCAATGGGCCAAACGGGTTCACCCGTCACACGGTCGAAGACGAACGTGAAGGCATGTTTGGTGACCTGCGCCACCGCCTGAATCTCTTGCCCCTCGACGACGATGTCGATCAAGTTCGGCGCGGCCGGCGGGTCGTAATCCCAGAGATCATGGTGAACAAGCTGAAAATGCCAGACCCGCTCGCCGGTCTCACACTCGACACAGACCAGACTATTGGCGAATAAGTTCGTTCCCGGTCGATGCCCGCCATAGTGGTCGTTCGTCGCATTCCCAACCGGCAGGTAGGCATAGCCGAGTTCCGAATCGGCGCTCATCATGGTCCACACGTTTGCGTTTCCCGTGTACGATGCCGCGTCATCCTCCCACGTGTCGTATCCCAGTTCACCGGGTTCGGGGACTGTGTGAAACGTCCAACGCAGCTCGCCCGTGCGCGCATCGAACCCTCTCACGTGCCCTGGCGGAGACTCCTTGAATCGTGGTTGATCAGACACGGCTGAGCCCACGATGATGACGTCATTGCAGACCACCGGTGGTGACGTGACCGAATAGTTAATCGGCGGCGGATCTCGCCGCGCCCGCGGGATACCCCGCATCAGGTCGACGCTTCCTCCCTCCCCAAACGTGGTCACCGGCTCGCCCGTACGCGCATCGACGGCGTGCAGGCGCGCATCTCCCGTCGCCCAGACAATGCGCTCCTCATCGCCATCTGACCAGTAGGCCAACCCACGGTTGCTAAATCCGAGCACCATGATCGGGATACCAGCCGCATAGCTCTTTGGGTCGTACACCCACCGCGTCTGCCCTGTGGTCGCGTCGATCGCGGCCACCTGTGAGAAAGGCGTGCTGAGGTAGAGCGTGTCGCCAACCATCAAAGGGGTCCCCTTCAGCCCGTTGATGCTGACGTTGGCGGTATCGTTCGCAACCGCGAGCGCCGGATATTCGTTGCGCAATGCGTCGACATCTAACCGCCCGTCCACAGACACCCACCGCCACGCGACGGCGAGATCAGTCACGTTGTCTGGCGTGATCTCAGCCAGGGGCGAGTACTTGGTACTCCCGGCGTCACCACCGTAGTGGCGCCACTCACGACCATCAGCGCCGTCCTGGCCGACCACGCGTTCCGGAATCAGGCAGAGATGCGCCAGCATCGCGCAACCAACCACGAGTCTCACACCTGCGCGCCTCACCCCCATCTTTGCCCCTCCGTTCCACAACCATGAAGAACGCTCCCTGGCGTTCGACAACTCAGTCGGGGAGTGCCAGCGCGACGAGCTGCTCCGTCGCGTCGCCCCCCCCAATCGCCATCACAATGAACTGTTTCCCATGCGCCAGGTAGGTAATCGGCGCCGACGAGGATCGCGCCGGCAGCTCTATCTCGACCACCTCGTATCCGGTCTGCTTGTCGAAGGCGCGAAGCGTATTCGACTCGATCCCCTGCCCGATAAAGAGGAGCGTTTGGGTCAACAAGGGACCACCGAGTTTCTCGTAACTGCCTAGCGGTGGTAGGTCAAGACCTCGTAACGTCTCATGATCCCGTGGGCCATCACCGAGCGGCACACTCCAGAGGCGTTCACCGGCGTTCATGTCAAGCGCCACCAATTGGGAGTAGGGCGGCTTGAACAACGGCAACCCCTCCGGACCTGGCAAGTTGCTCACGCGCGGGCGAATAGTCAGGTCGGAACGTTCCGGATCGCCAGGCTCCATCACGACAAACGAAAAGTGCGCCCAGCTTGGAACATAGAGACGTGCGGTTTCCGGGTCGAATGCTGCGCCCCACCAATTGGCCCCCCCACTCCATCCCGGCCGGACGATATTCCCCCCGAGTGCAGGCGGCGTATAGAGCGGACCGGCCGTATGCTCTGCGTAGATCTCGAGTGCCGACTCCCGCAGCTCCGCCGTGAAGTCGATTAGATCCTCCTCCAGCGCGCCGTTCGTCAAATAGAGCGGAGGTTTCGTAGGATACGGTTGCGTGGGAGACGTACGTTCACCCGGCACGGTCGACTGGGGCACGGGCCGCTCTTCTATTGGCCAGACCGGATCGCCCGTCACCCGGTCGAACACGAACGTGAATCCCTGCTTGGTGATCTGGGCGACCGCGCGGATGTCACGCCCATTCACCCTGATGTCGATGAGATTGGGCGCTGCCGGAAGATCGTAATCCCAGACGGTATGGTGCACGAACTGGAAGTGCCATACCCGTTCACCGGTCTCGGCGTCGAGACAGACCAACGAGTTGGCAAAGAGATTGTCACCCGGACGGTGGCCACCATAGTAATCGGTGACCGGCGACCCCACCGGGAGATACACGTACCCCAGCTCTGGGTCGGCGCTCATGTTCGACCAGACATTGGCCCCGCCAGCCCGTTTCCATGACTCCTCGCCCCATGTCTCGTGCCCATACTCTCCGGGCTGGGGGATAGTGTGGAAGATCCACTTCAACGCGCCGGTCCGCACGTCATACCCACGCACATGGCCTGGCGGCGCCTCCTGGCGTCCAGTCCCCTCGGTCATGGCCGAGCCGACGATGACCGTATTCCCGACCACGATCGGGGGGGAGCTGACAGCGTACTGGCTCGGGTCGATCGTACGGCCCAGATCGCGCTTCAAATCAATCTGGCCATTACGCCCAAAGCTGGCATCAGGTTCGCCGGTCTTCGCGTCGACCGACACGAGATAGGTCCGCCCTCCCGCGTAGAACAGGCGAGCCTCCTCACCGTCGGTCCAGTAGGCCAGGCCCCGCGTCAGGAATCCGTGCACCGCCGGACGCCCCTCCAGGTACAGCCCGGGGTCGTAACTCCACAGTAGTGCGCCGGTCGTCGGCTCGAGTGCCGCGACCTGTCCAAGATTGGTCGTGGTGTAGAGCACTCCATCGACCAGTAGCGGTGTCGCCTGGTAGGCATAGGTTCGAAAGATGCGCCCATCACGAATGACGGGATTCGCGGCCCGGAGCGTCTCGTCGACGGAGGTCCAGGTCCACGCGATCTCGAGTTGGTCGACGTTCTCCCTCGTGATCTGATTGAGGGGAGCATACTTCGTATGTCCGGCATCTCCCCCATACGAACGCCACTCGTCAGGGCCTGACCCCGTCTGAGCGATCGCCCCTGAAGCCAGCAGGATCGCCAGAACCACGAACACCGTGGCGATGATCATTAAAGATCGCCAGAATCTGGTTAGCATCCATTTTCCTCGGTCCACTGAGTCGAATGATGGCGAGTCTATCATCGCCACTTGTTGCCGCGGCAGGCACGGGTCACGGGGACTCATCGCTCACGCTCCTACCAGGGACTCCCCGCAATGCGTCGTCACGTTGGGGCGCGCACACATCCCGACGACGATCACACGCTGCATGATGGAGCGGATAGTCTCAGGGCACCGGGTCACCATACGCCCGCTGCCATCACGAAGGAGCGCCAGGTAAACCCTGCACTCTGTATTCTGCATGGCGGTCAAAAACTTCACTGTGATCACCAGTAAACTTTTGACCGAGGTCATATACGGAATTTGTGGAAGCGTTCGTTAGAGTGTTTACCACTCCGACGGTAGCTATCGCAGAAGTTGTTTGTGCAGTGGTTGTTCCCTCAGTGCAGGTTATAGCGGGAAGACAATATGGCCCGCCGTTAGCTGCTGTAGGAATTATCTGGTTTGTAATCGCCATATTTTTGAATCTGTAGCGACTGCGAAATCCTTCATTTCTCCTTACAAAACGTTTCGTGTACCTGTAGCCAACCGAATAACCGCTCATCGTCATCAAGCGTCTTGACGGGCGCGGGGGAGCGGGCGTACCGAGCGAGCCATGTAGCGGAGAACACGGCGCAGGATGCGTCAGGGCATCTCGACGGCACTGACGGCAGCACCAATCAGTCCCGCGTCTGCGTTCACGATCACCCGTACGGGCATCCGGGCAAGCAATTCATGCATCTGCCCTTTGTCACAAAACGCCTGCATGAAACGACCGTTGGTGAGCGCCGGAAGAATTTGCGGCGCAATGCCTCCGCCGATAAATACCCCACCGGTCGCCACGGTCCGTAAGGCGGCATTACCGGCCTCCGCGCCGTATGCCTCCACGAATATCTCCAACGCCTCAGCGCACTGTGAACAGCGCTCCTCGAGCCCGGCGTTGCTGATGGCAGCAGGGGCGTCCTGACCATCAGGTTCGATTTGCGCTGCACAGGATCCGCTGTGCATGAGTCGAAACAGTGTCTGCAACCCTCGTCCCGAGAGCACCTGCTCAACCTCTGCGCGTCCATGTGTCCGCGTGAGCCACCGAAGGACGTTAATGTCACGTTCGGTGCGCGCCGTCCAGTCAGCATGACCCGCCTCGGTGGGAGACGCGATCCAACGCCCGGCGACCTGATGCAGCATCGCCTCGCCCAAGCCGGTACCGGCGGCAATAAGCACCACAGTGCCGCCATGCTCCACCTGGCCGGGCTGGAGCACGTGTACCTCGCCTGATTCCAGAACCGGAATCGACAAGGCCATGGCTTCCACGTCATTGAGAAGCGTGACCCGCGGTATGGCGTACTCGTGCGCGAGGGCCGAGGCATCAATCACAAACGGCGCATTCGTCAGGGTGGCGGTCTGGCCCAGTACCGGACCGGCCACACCAAAACATGCAGCCCTCGGAGATCCGCCCTCGATGCGTTCCTCATCAAGGAACGCCGCAAGCACCTCTCGCAACCCGGGGAACTCCGCCGTCCGGTAGGTGCGCGCAACCAGGAGATGTGGCCGCGGGAACTGTGCGTCAAAGAGCCCGACCCGCGTCTTCGTCGCTCCGACGTCACCCGCGAGAATCATGGCTCGTGCTGGAACACAACGCCTGCGTGAAAAAATACCATGCGCCTATTTTCCTTCATCTCTGATGCCGGACACGCACCAACGCCTCCTCTGGTGGTGGATGTTTTCCCCACTTGGCACCTACCCGCTGGAGCGAAGGGTTCCCTGAACGTAGAATGGTCATCATTCGCAACCGGCCAGGATGACGATGTGAGGCACCCTGGGTATGGTAGAACCGCTGGTAGGCGCATTTGAGAGGAACAACACGTCATGGACACAATCACGCGTCGACGCTTTCTTGATCGGACGGGCACCTATGCACTCGGCGGCCTCTCGGCCGGCCTGCTGCCAGGTCTCGTGCCACGGCAGGCGTCCGCCCAACGCACTACGGCACCCAGCGGACCACGCGAGGCGTGGCTCGCACTGACGCCGGAAGCCGCCATCGAACCAGAACTCCCCATCATCGACCCACACCATCACCTGTGGGATCGACCAGGCAATCGCTACATGCTTGAGGACCTCCTCGAGGACACCCAGACACACAACGTGCGCCAGACGGTCTTCGTCGAATGCTCCTCCATGTATCGAGCCGATGGCCCGGAAGAACTACGCGTGGTGGGTGAGACCGAATTCGTGCAGGGCGTCGCCGCAAAGAGTGCGAGCGGCGTGTACGGAGAGACCCGTGTGGCAACCGGCATCGTCGGCAGCGCCGACCTTCGGCTCGGCGACCGCGTCGCGCCGGTACTCGAGGCACAGATCGCGGCCAGTCCCCAGCGCTTCCGGGGCATCCGCCACCGGGCGGCCTGGGCAGAGCCACCCGTGGTAGCGAGACGTTCGCCCGGGCCGGAGCACCTGCTGCTCGATCCGGAGTTCCGACGCGGGTACGCGCATCTGCGCACCTACGGATTGTCATTCGAGGGCTGGCTCTATCACACCCATATCCGTGACCTGGCAGACCTCGCCGGCGCATTCCCGGATACGACAATCATCTTCAACCACCTGGGTGGCCCCATCGGGGTCGGCCCCTATGCAGGCCGGCGGGACGAGGTCTTCGCAGCCTGGAAACCGGCCGTCGCCGAGTTGGCGAAACACCAGAACGTGGTGGCCAAGATAGGGGGCATTCAGATGGTGGTCAACGGGTACGGCTGGCACGAACGCGACCAGCCGCCGACATCGGATGAGTTAGTCGCGGCCAATCGCGACTGGTACAACTACATGTTCGAGCAGTTCGGACCCGACCGGTGCATGTTTGAGAGCAACTTCCCGGTGGAAAAGCTTTCCTGCTCATACACGGTACTCTGGAACCAGTTCAAGAAACTGACGACAGGATTCTCCGCCGACGAACGGGCCGCACTCTTCCACGACACGGCTCT
>CAZPZZ010000113.1:0-10111 GCA_964591245.1 uncultured Vicinamibacteraceae bacterium
CGTCGTTCGACGAGTTGATCGGGGCAGACGCGAAAGCGAGCCTCGAAGACGTCAAACAGGGGTTGCGCGACATCTTGGGGTTGCTCGCAGAATCGGAAGCCGACGCAGCCGCGACGGCGCCTGCGAAAAAAGGCGCTCGTCGAAAAACGACGGCCACCGTCAAGAAGCGGGGAAGCGGCAAGACGAAGACACAAAAGCCGCAGACCGCGTAGATACATTCGGGATGTGGCGCAGTCTGGTAGCGCACCTGACTGGGGGTCAGGGGGTCGCTGGTTCGAATCCAGTCATCCCGACCAATAAACATAGGGGTCAACTGCGATTCGCGGTTGGCCCTTTTTTGTTGCCTGGGCACTTTGTGGCACGTTCGTGGCGCGGATCTGGGCGGTCTAATTGCGCGTGTATTCCGTCGCCGCACGTCCTACCCGTCCGACACTCTGGACGGGCGCACGCCTTCCGGTAGAATTTGGGACGCGGAAACTTAGAAGGCTGATCCGACGGGAACATCGACGGAGGAGAGCCGCGGCCGCGACGGATCCCCAAGCACGTCCGGGTGGGTTCGTGAACGGCCACGGAAGAACCTTGAGGAGGTAACTGATGCATCGTTTTATCCCATGCTGCCTGGTGCTGCTCCTGCTGGCCGGGGCTCCCGCTCTCGCTCAGGAGGGTGGCTCGACCATCATCCCCAAGCGCGAGGTGAACGAAGTACTGTTGCGGGGTCTGGACAATCTGGCCGGCGGCGGGGCCGTCAGCGACATCGTGGTCAGGCACCTGGATGTGGGCGAAGAGAATATGGGTGTTTCGGTGGTACAGCGGAGCAAGGTGGAGGTACGGGACACCATCACCGGTATTGCCCATCCGGACCTTGACGAGATCTACTACATCGTCTCCGGTACCGGCACCATGGTGACCGGCGGTGAATTCATCGACAAACAGTCCAACGTCAGTCGCCTGCTGGGCCCGATGGATCGCGGAGAACTCCGTGGGGGGGTGTTGCAGTTTGTCGAACCAGGGGACATCGCCATCATCCCCAAGGGTATGCCCCACGGCTGGCACAAGATCGACACCGATGCCATCAGCTACATCATCTTCCGCGGCGACCCCAACAAAGTGATGGACGTCAAGACCCACTAGCGACGTGTCGTCAGACGGCCATCGCCGCGGCACCTCACGACGGCGAGGGCGGCCGGCACGACAAGAGGCGATATCCGACACACGAGGCGGCGGTGTGACAACTTAACGAATGGACGCCCGTGGACGGTGCGGGCCCCAGTCGATTCCGACTCCTCTGGTTTCACAGGTCCCTGACTGGGGTTCAGGGACGCTGGTTCAAATTCAGTTATCCCGAACAATAACTCTCCAAATAAGTTAAATTACAGCGTCACGCGAGACGGTACCGCGCGGCCGGCGGTACGCGGAAGCGTGACTGCCGGTAGGGAGAGGGCATCCTCCTGAACGTGCGTTCACAGTGGCGCCCCCGGTGAAAAGGAGAGGTTGCTCAGCATGCGCTTGACCACAATAGTTCTCGGCTCTCTCGTGTGTCTGTTCGCATTGGCGCCTCCGGCTGCCCTGCTGGGCCAAGAATCCGGAGCAATCCCGAGCGCGAGCGACGACGAATGGACCAACTTCGCCAGGGCCTACCAGGAGATCACTGACATCAGTGCTGAATTTCAAGCGGACCTCGCGCTCCCTGAGAACAAATCGCAAGAGGCACGCACACGCGTGCGCGAGTCGATGCGCCAGAAGGTGGAGCAGGTCCTCCACGGGCACGGTCTCACCGAAGCCCGGTACTCTCAGTTAAATTTCGTGATCAGCACAGACGACGAACGACGCGACCTCTTCACGCGATTGCTCGAAGAACTGAGCGCTGACGAGAACAGTGCTTCCGGTGGGTGAAAGTGCTCCGACAATGCATCGAGAGAACGAGAGCGTGACCGCTAGATCGGAGCGCCCGCCTCCCGCAGGGGTGATCCTCAGCGGGGGAGTGGGCGAGCCCCCAATCGAGACTGTGCCATGCCGGTTGCCGTCGTATCGCTGAACCCAGGGACTCTGCCATTGCGCGCGCGTTCATGCTAGTCTACGGTGGCGATTTACTTGAGGTTTGAGGGAAGTTCGCCCTTTTTTCGCCGTAAGGATTGCCGATGTCGACCCAGTGGCTGGTTGGGACCGCAGGAATTCTCGCCGTAGCCGTCGGGCTGGGTGCCGAAACCCGGAACGACACGTCTCCAGTCGCGGAGCTTGGGCAAGGCGCCGCGTCTCCCACGATAGTGGTGCGCCCAGGTCATCTGCCCACCGGACGCTTTTCGGAACAGACCGCTCCGAACAATGCCCAAGACACCGGGGCACTGAACGATGCCGTCCGGCGGACGTGCGTCACATGCCACAACGATCGGATGCGCAGGGGAGGACTCTCCCGCGAGGACTTCAGGGTCGAAGATGCACCTCGGCACCTTGAAGAGGCGGAAGCTATGATCACTAAGCTCCGTCTTGACATGATGCCGCCCCCCGGGGTACCTCGCCCCGGCCGAGACACCCTACTCGCCCTCGCCGAGACGCTGGAGCGGACGATTGACGAATCAGCTGTCCTGGGGGCACCCGGTCGACGGCCGATCCAGTACATGAATCGCGCGGAGTACGAGAACGCCATTCAGGAAATCTTCGGCTTGGAAATCGACGCCGATGCATACCTGCCAGGGGAGACGATCAGCGAAGGCTTCGACAACATCGCAGACGTCCAGGTCGTGTCAGGTACCCTCCTGAACGGCTTTCTTCGAGCCGCAACAGAGGTGAGTCGCCTCGCTATCGGTGATCCAGACGCGGCCCCGGTCCAGAGTTCCTACGGCCGTTCCAGGGATTATGCCCAGTGGGAGCACGTGGATGGCGCCCCCGTTGGAACCCGCGGCGGTATCGTCACCACCCACACCTTTCTCGCGGACGGGAATTACGTTTTCAGAAGCGCCTTGCTGGTCGATGAGACCGGCGGCCTCTTTGGCAACCCAGGTCTGGACGAGCAAGTCGAGATCGCGGTTGACGGAGAGCGAGTTGCGCTCCTCGACGTCAACCCGTGGATGATGGAAGGCGATCCACAGGGCGCGACGGTCGAGTCGGATCCGATTCCGATCCGCGCGGGCCAGAGGACGGTTTCAGCAGCCTTCATCAAGCGATTCGAAGGTCCAGTCCAGGACATCTTCGCTCCGATCGAGCAGACCCTGGCGACGACAGAGGCCGGCCGTTCACCCGGTATCACAGCGCTGCCTCACTTGGGTTCCTTGACCGTTACGGGGCCCTACGATGCCGTCGGCGTTTCTGACAATCCCGTACGCGAGCGGATCTTCACATGCCGCCCCACAACTCCGGAGGAAGAAGGTCCCTGCGCCCGGCAAATCATCGGAGATTTTGTAGGCCAGGTCTATCGTCGCCCCCCCACCGACCAGGAATTAGCGGAATTGGCCTCGATGTACGAGGCGAGGGCGGCAGACGTTGGGTTTGAAGAAGGGATCGGGGTTGCCATTCAGGCAATGCTTTCGAGTCCCCATTTCATTTTCCGAGTCGAAGAGCAGCCCCAGGACGTACAGCAAGGCCAGGTTTTCGCGATCGACGACTTCGATCTCGCCACCCGTCTCGCTCAGTTCCTCTGGGCCCGGCCGCCGGATGACGAACTGCTCGCCCTCGCCTCCGAGCAGCGGCTTTCCGACGAGAACGTCCTCGCCGCACAGGTGGAGCGCATGCTCGGCGACCCACGCTCCGAAAGCCTCGCAACCCGTTTTGCGACGCAGTGGCTACGCGTTCCGGACCTGGAGGGCATGAGGCCAGATCCCCGTTATTTCCCCTACATTCACAGGGGCATCAAGGACGATATGAGAAGGGAAACCGAACTCTTCTTCCACAGTATCGTCGAAGACGATCGCCCGGTCACCGAGGTCATGACCGCCAACTATACCTTCATGAACCAGGACCTAGCCGAGCACTACGGAATTCCCGGTGTGACCGGAGATGATTTCCGTCGTGTTCAACACTCGGACGAAGACCGCTATGGCGTGCTCGGCCAAGGGTCAATTTTGACCCAGACCTCTTTCGCGAGACGCACCTCTCCCGTCAACCGTGGAAAATTCGTAATGGAGGTTCTGCTTGGGACCGCTCCGCCGCCACCGCCGCCAAACGTACCGGACCTGGAGGTAACGACGTCGGTGGACGGAGAATCCGGGCGAGCGCTTACGGTGAAAGAGCGGATGGAGATGCATCGCGTGAATCCCACGTGCAGCGCGTGTCACCAATTCATCGATCCCCTGGGACTGCCGCTGGAAACCTTCGGGCCCACCGGCGAGAAGCGGATTCGAGAACGGACCTGGGCCGCAGTGCCCGCTCCGATCGACTCCCGCGGGACCCTCTGGACAGGGCAACCGGTTGAGAACCCGAAACAACTGCGAGAGATCATCGCGGGTGACTTCCAGGAGGTCTTTCTCCGCAACTTTACGGAGAACCTGTTGCGCTACGCCCTCGGGCGTCAGACTCACGCCCAGGACAAGTCATTGGTCCGATCGATTGTGCATGCCGCGGCCGAGAATGACTACCGCTTCTCGTCGTTCGCGGCGGGAATCGTCGCAAGTGATGCATTTCAGATGATGGAAGTTGAGAGAATGGCGACGGCGCAGGATTGAGGCTCAACGTGGCCCGGTCCGCTCGGAACGTACAGCTAAGATTTGTAGACACACGACAAGGCTAGAGACCTTGCGGGAACAAAGGGAGAAAGTGATGAACATCCTAAGCGGTGGCCACCTTGGACGACGCACCTTCCTCCGAGGCATGGGCGCAACTGTCGCGCTCCCATTCCTCGACGCCATGGTTCCCGCGGGGCGACTTGGCGCGCGCGTGCTGGCCCAGAACAATCGTACGCGGCTCGTCTGCATCGAGAATGTACACGGTGCCGCTGGAGCCGCACCGCTGGGCAAGGAGATGAACCTGTGGAGCCCTGCCGGCTTGGGCAGTGATTTCGACCTCACCCCAACGAGCATCGCCCCGCTCGAGGAGTTCAGAGATTATCTAACGATCATCTCCAACACGGACGTAAAAATGGCCGAGGCGTTCGCTCCCGATGAGATCGGAGGAGACCATTTTCGCTCCAGCGCCATCTTCCTGACTCAGTGCCACGCCCGGCATACGGAAGGCGCCGACGTGTACGTCGGAAAGTCTTTGGACCAGATGTTCGCCGAACGCGTTGGCCACGAAACACCGATCCCCTCGATGCAGCTGTGCATCGAGAACATCGACACCGCCGGCGGATGCCAGTACGGCTACACGTGTGTGTACACGGACAACATCAGCTGGAAATCAGCGGAAGAACCCCTCCCAATGATCCGCGACCCAAGGATCGCCTTCGAGCAGCTCTTCGGAGCCGGTGCGACGCCAGAGGAACGACAGATTCGATTGCAGACCCAGGGCAGCATGCTCGACTGGATCACGAAAGAGATCGGGTCACTCACGAGGAATCTCGGATCCGGCGACCGCCAGAGGATGGAACAGTATCTCAACAGCGTCCGTGAGGTTGAGCGCCGGATTCAAAAGATCGTGGAGCGCAACACGAGCGGTGAAGAACGGGAGATTCCTGAAGCGCCGGCCGGGGTTCCGGATTCCTTCCGGGAGCACGTGGAACTGATGTTCGATCTCCAGGCACTGGCGTTCGAGACGGATATGACCAGGGTGTTCTCGTTCAAGCTCTCCCGCGATATCTCTGCCCGCACCTATCCAGAGAGTGGCACCGACGCCCCGTTCCATCCCGCGTCCCACCACGGGGAGACGGAGGAGAACTTGCGGGACTTCGCCCTGATCAACAAGTACCACGTGAGCATGCTCCCGTACTTCATGAAACGTCTCTCATCGACCATGGACGGAGGCAGGAGCTTGCTCGACAAGACGGCAATCCTGTACGGATCGCCTATGGCGAACAGTAACCAGCACGCCCATAGAGGCGTCCCGCTTCTCTTTCTGGGCGGCGCCAATGGAGGCCTCGTCCGGGGCGGACTCCACATCAAGGCTCCTGACGGCACGCCGACAGCGAACGCGATGCTCTCCTTCCTGCAAGGAATCGGCATGAACGATCTGGATAGCTTCGGGGACAGCACCGGACGGTTGCCCTTGGGGCCAGTGTCCGGGGTCTCCGCGGCTCCGACTTCGACGGTGTGAGATTATGGCAAACTTGCTTTCCCACACGTTCCGGAGCCTCTGTTTCCTTGGGATCATCGTCCTGATCGCGCCCCCCTCCACAGGGGCTAGCGACGCTCCGCCCCTCGTGGGCGCAGTGCGAGACGGGAACGTAGAGGCCGTGCGCTTCCTCCTCGAACAGAGGGCCGACGCGAACGCGGCCGAGGGCGACGGCCTCTCCGCGCTACATTGGGCGGCACGGCGCGGTGAGCCCGAGATCGCGAAGCTGCTCCTTGACTCAGGCGCAACCGCCGACGCCAAGACCCGCAACGGTGCCTATACGCCCCTGCACGAAGCGAGCAAAGCAGGGAACGCGGCAGTCGCACGTGTCCTGCTAATCGCAGGAGCCGATCCCGCCGCAGGGACTACGACCGGTGGGGCGACTCCTCTCCACTTCGCCGCAATCTCCGGTTCCGCGAGCGCGGTCAACGTGCTCCTCGAGTACGGGGCGGAGATCGATGCTCGGGAAGCCGGGGCAGACCAGACGCCTCTCACCTGGGCGGCTGCGGGCAACCACATCGAGACGGTGACCGCGCTCCTTAACGGCGGTGCGAACCCAGAGGCGGCCACCAGGATCGTAGACGTCGTCCAGAGACTTGCGGACGCCCGGAAGGCCCGTGAACTGTACGCGAAGCGCAAGGAGCAGCTTCAAAACATCGAAGCAGGGGTGGTGACAGCGGTGGACAACGATCCGACTCCCGAGGACGCCGCGGCCCCGGAGTCGACGGACGACGAGTCGGAGCCACCCGCCCCGCGAGTCCGATCGTTTGCAGATCTCGTCAACAAGCAGGGTGGATTGACCCCCCTCCTCCTCGCCGCACGACAGGGGCACAGGAACGTCGCGCTGCGGCTTCTCGACGACGGCGCCAACATCGATCACCAGGCGGCTGACGGAACCAGTCCTCTTTTGATGGCGACCATTAACGGTCATTGGGACTTTGCACTGGAGCTCCTCGAGCGTGGGGCCGATCCGAATCTCCCCGCCCACTCGGGCATCGCTCCTCTGTATGCCGCCCTCAATCTGCAGTGGTCTCCAATCGCGATGTACCCGCAACCGACGAATCACATGGAACAGGAGGTCGACTATCGGGGCTACATGCGGGCGCTGCTCGAAGCCGGCGCCGAGCCCAATGCTCGCCTAAAGATGCGGCCGTGGTTCGAGGAATACATGGAATCGAAGTTGGTCGATCCCTCCGGAGCTACCCCCTTCTGGCGCGCAGCCTACGCGCTGGACGTCAGGACAATGCGCATGCTCGTCGACTACGGCGCGGATCCCACGATTCGCAGCGTGAAACCTCCAACGCGGTTGATGACGAGGCCAGAATTTCTCGATGAGTCTGGTATCCGCCCTGTGGCCGTCGGGGGGCCTTCGAACACACCTCTCCACGTAGCTGCAGGCGCCGGCCACGCCACTCAGGGCTCGGGTCCCGTCCACCGTCACGTGCCAGACGGTTGGATGCCCGCCATCCGTTACCTGGTGGAGGAGATCGGGATCGATGTGAACACTCGCGACCACGACGGACTGACGCCGCTGCACGGTGCCGCGGGCAGGGGCGATACGGCGATGATCCTGTATCTCGTCGCGCAGGGCGCCGATCCGACGCTGAAATCCAGGGATGGTCTCTCGACCGCGGACTTCGCCAACAGCCTGATCCTCAGTGTGCCTCCGTATCCGGAGGCGGTTGAGCTCTTGCTGTCGCTGGGGTCTGATTTCAGAGACGAATGTGCCTATTGTTGATGCTCGCTGCCGGCGCGTCCCAACGTCGTTCTCAAGAGCATGACGGTAAAGCCATACGCCTAGGGTAGGCGGCCATCGAGCGACAGGCCGAGCGATAGGTCTGGGCGTAGCAGTTCAATCGAGAGCTCCTCAAGCGGTTCGTCCGCGCCACGAAGGGGCTCGTAATGGACGACAATCTGACGTGCGAGCTCCCGTTCGCGCACGACGATTATCTCCAGGATCTCTTCGAATGCGTCGCCGACCCCAGAGCCCACTGCGATCTTCCGGTGGTATCCACCTGTCGCACGCTGCAGGTCCTCCGCCACCTGCGCCTGAAGTGCCACCATTGACCGTCGAAACGGATTATTGAGCTGCAGAGTATGAAACGTGACGCCGGTCTCGACCACGGTGCGCAAGAATCGTTGATAGCGTCCTCGGGTGAACGTGCTTTGATCCCCTCCGACTGCCGTGAACGAAACGATCAACGCGCGGTGCCGCGCCTCGTCTTCGGTCACGCGTTGCGTCGCCTCGATCAACGCATCAAAGAAGCGGGTGCTGCGAGACTGACCCGGCACGAGTCGATCTGTGCCAGCCAACAACTCGTCTAGCTTGGTCGTCGGACGCACGACCCAGCGAGGCTGTCCGGAGACTGCCAGCAGGGAAACCCTCTGATTTCTCGGCAAGCCGCTGAAAAAGCCCTTGAGCGTCTCCCGCAGGCGCATCGTGGTGTCACGTGCCACAGAACTGTTGTCCACCAGTACCGTAATCGTGCTGGGAAGATTGGCCGGGGTCGCCGAGAGTACTTTTCGAAGACGCCCATTTGCATGCACGACGATCTCGTCTGACCGCAGGTCCGTCACGGTGGCACCCCGCTGATCCGTAACGTGCAGGTAAAGCCGCGAGGGACGCTGGAGCTCAAGCTGAGCCATCACCACGGGCGGACTCAGCGCCGTGAAACCGGCCAGCGCCACCAAGACGGTAACCGTTCTTAGGTAGGACGTCATCGTCTCACGGGAAAGTTTTTCCCTTACCACGAACTCTGCGAATGCCCCCCGTTACGCGGCGTCTATCAGTTCTGTCTCTTCCCATCTCACCACGCCGGCTTCTCAGCCATCTCAACACCTCATCGCGGGGGTGCTGGGCGCCGCTATTCGCTGTCGACGCGCCGGTTCGGGGTGAGGTCGCGGCGGTAGAGCGCACGCCCATGGTTCAGACTGGAGAAATGCCAACGCTTCCGCGTGATCGGTTCAACGTCACCGTCAAGTTGGTATCGCAGCTCAACGAGACCGTCATCGGATGGCATGACGCCCACGCGCGCGTTTTCACCGGTACCGCTGCTGCCGTAGATCACGGGTGCCACCTCTCCCCGGTGCGCCGCCTGGATCGCGGTGTCCATCGTCGCCACATATTCCGCGCTATACAGCTTGATCCAGCCGCGGCCGAGAAGTCGCCGCTCGATAAATTCCGGCGTCATGTTCGGCAGTCTCTCGGGCCGATCGACTTCAACCCGAACCATCGACAGTGTATTCGGCTGCACATAGGCGCGTAGCAGCACACCCGGTTCGCTGGACTCGCGCGGAGCGTGGGCGTCTCTGGTCGAAACAACCGTGGCGTTCCCACGGATCGGGATCCGTGGCAAGCGATCTAGATCGTCAAGAATTTCGCCAGAACTCCACCCGAGCGCCGTCATGACCGCGATCGCTGTCTCCGCCGTCACGGGCTCGCATTCCAGCAAGAGGTCCAACTCGTCGGGGTCGATCTCATGCTGGCGCGCGAAGTCGTCAGGGCGCACTCCAAGGGTCGTTAGTCGCGCGTGTACGAGCGATCCAAACTTTAACCCAGCGGATCTCACCGTGGTCTCATCATCCATACTCGGTTACCCTCGGCGACGCTCGGCTTCGTCATCGATATCACGAATGCGATCGATCTCAGCTGTATATGCCGTAATCGCGTGTACCGTCGTACCGAGCGCCTTACACACTGCTGATAGCGTGGCTAACCGGGCCTCTCCTTTGTCCTCCAGTCCCTGAATTTGTGACGTCGGGACCCCGGCGCGCTCAACGAGCTGAGCTTGTGTCAAGCCCAGCTTTTGCCGAACGCGTCGCAGTGTATGGCCGACATGCCATTCGATCTCCGTAAGACTCGTTCTCTTCATACCCCCCCCCCTCAATATCGGGTAACGCCCGAACGTCAAGCAGG
>CAZPZZ010000113.1:10121-13388 GCA_964591245.1 uncultured Vicinamibacteraceae bacterium
CCCCCACTTAATATTTGCGAGAAACTTGCACTTCAGGCAGCGCGATGCCTATATCAAATTTTTAAATTAAAAGAGACGTATAGACCGTACATAAAAACATACCTTCAATAATCGGCTATTTAGATCTATTATACCGCCTTACGTTACACGGTATTTACGTATGGGGCTCCTCAGGGAACCGCCTGCAACTCCTTGCCCGCTCGAATGACGAGACGGGGACTGCAAGGAGGGTGGCGATTCTCACTCGGGACCACCCGAGATGTGGAACTACTACCACGAGTGCCCCGGTTGCCTGGATTTCACTGTGCTGCAGTTCGATTCATAGCGCTATGACCTACCATGACCACGCCCCCAGCCTGACAGAACTCCAGTGGCACGTCGGACATATTGTCCGCCGTTTGCGACTCCTTGGACGACGGGAGTCCCAGTGTTCTGTCGCCAAGTCTTGCGGGCTCTCAACGGGCGCGTATCAAAACCTGGAGGAACATGGAAAGATCACTCTGAACCAACTACACCGAGTCGCGTCGCATTTTGCCACAAGTGTCTCAGCACTGCACACCTACGCTGAAGAACTCAACAACGCCGGCGGGGCGTCTCATGCTCACAGTGGCTGATGCCAGGCCAGCCTTTGAGTTGCCACGTGTTCATGCCATCGCGCTGGTCAGCCTGACCGCACAGGCCCAGCACGCGTTGGACGGTGTCATCCGATTTGTCATCAGCGATGTGCCATTCCGTGTCGGCCGTGAGAACCGTCGAGGGCTCAAGCGACTCACCGCACCCTTTCAACGTCGCTCCCGCATGCGTTGGCAGGCCAATGACCTCGACCTCAGGGTGGGCGAGAACAGATTTGGAGTATCACCAGAACACTTCGCGATTCACCTGTCGCAGCACGGCTTCTACCTTATCGACCGTGGCAGTATTTGCGGCACACTCGTAAACGGCGCACTCGTGGGTGGAAATAGAAAAGGCGGACGAGCCCCACTGGGTGCCGGAGACATCATCACGGTTGGGTCGGAATCGTCACCGTTTCTATTTCAGTTCATGTACCGAAAAAAGCAAGACGCCAGAATGTTCGGTCATCCGCGGCCACAGCCTGGCCACCAAGCCCCCTACACGCGACATCACGATGTCCCCCTGGGACCACAACCGTAACCACACAGCCCACACAAGGACGGAGTCAAAAGATGACCTTTGGAATGATCTACAGTTTCAGGAATCCGACAGAACAGATCGACAGACGCGCAGTAAATCTCTTCACCAATTGGACCCCACCGGACGGTTTTGAATTCCAGTCTCACCATGAATTCTCCGATGGGAGCGGCGGCATGGCCACTGTAGAGGTGTCCTCACCGGAGGCCATGTACGAGGCCGTCGCACCCTTTAGAGGCTTTGCGGAGTTCAAACTTGTGCCGGTCGTCGAAGTCTCAGAGGCAATCCCTCTGCTTCAAAAAGCTCACGCGTGGGCCGATTCTATTGGTTGACGGATCTCCCTCGCCGCGCTCCGATGAGAAAGGTCTCCAGCCAAGACCTTTCTCATCCGCGCGACGGCTAGAACCACGAATTCTGCACTTACCTGACAAGCTGTTGGCCGCGGGATACGGCATAGGGGAGCGGTTGCCTGAGGCGGAGCGCTTTCCGAGACATTGCGCTTCTCACCTGCATCCTCCTGATCGCACCTGCCCATTTGCCCCGTCGCACTTCTCGATTCCGTGCCGATACACAGAAGACATCGACACGGTCTCATATTCCGGAACGTTTCGCTGGAACACGCGGAAATAGTGCGCCACTCCTACGACCTGTTCGTTCCCGTCAGGACCGATCTCTACCCTGATGGGGTCTCGCCCCATGATGTCAGCAACTTCGGCACGATCGGTGACCAGGACCACCGTCATTTCGTAGAGCTTACCGTCGATCTTCATACGCACGCGCGGATCACGTATGACATTGGTCCACCATGCCTTGGAATCGGGGAACCCTTTGTCCAGCCTCGCGCCTTGTTCGGTTCCTCGGATGTAGAGTTTGTCATCGTGCAAAGTGAGACCGATCGTCACCGAGTGTGGGATGCCGTACCAGGTGCGGGTCTCAAGCATGATGGAGTTTCCGCGGATCGGATCATTGACCTCGTGAACCCAGTCCCAACTTCTCACGGGCTCACGCACGACCTCTCCATTGAGCCACAATCCAGGCCGGGCAGTGCGGTTGCTGTTGGCGAACTCTTGGCTGGCGGGATCGACGTACCGAGGCTCCAGGCCAGTCAACCGCAGGGTCAAGAGCGGAACGACAACGAGGGCACCAAGCACGAGCAGACCAATGTTCAATTCTCTCTTCATCTTGGATTCTCCTGTGCCACGTATTCTCTGACCTCCCACAAGTGTTTTCAGACATTGCCCGACCACATGTGCAGCGTACCGCTGGCCGACAGGGGGGCACTGCGGCTCACACGGGGTGTGTCGCACCTCGCTCCGGGCTCACACGTAATCACCGCGCGCGGACTCACACCAAAGCACGTCTTCGTACATACGTTGCATACGCGGGGAGGTCGCCATTCCGCTTGGTGCACAAGCACGGAGAGAACCCCAGCAGGACGACGCAGCCACCTAAGACGCCGCGCGTGATTCGTTAGCGAAGCGTTTCGCCTCTTAGACATGGACGCACCTCACCCTCCGACAATGACTGAGAAGACAAGGATCTTCGTCGCCCCATTCAACCCAACTCATATGCCATCGTGATGGTCGTAGGCAGTCTTGGGCATGTTTGGTCCTCGCCGACGCCCAACATCGAAGCGAAATAGCCCGCCACGCATAGCCAACCCGCTTCTGGGGCGCCTGACGTGAGGACGCGTATTCTCCACGCCGCCCGCTACCGCATCCAACTCCTCATCACTCAACTCGGCGGCAGCCAGTAACTCGTCGGTCGTGAACTCCCAATCTTGGTCAGCGCCAAGCGCCACAAGGTCCTCTCCGGTGATCTCGTCGCCTATGCATGATTGCAGTTCTTCGCTTTCCGCCACTTCGTTCAGGAAGTGTTCCAAGTTTGCCTGACTCATCATGTCACTCCCAACTGTGTCGGCTCTCGTCCATGACGGTGAGGAGAAGAAGGCCCCAGCGAATTCTCTTCGAGAACAAACAAGGGCAGTAGGTGCGTATGTTATTGTCTTGCATTCTCGAAGACAAACGGCCGAGCCAGTCCTTAGAATGTCCGGCAGCCTTGTGGCTCTCAGGACAGATATTGAAGGCATAAAGACTCGGCCTTCTACCACATACAAAA
>CAZPZZ010000114.1:0-13288 GCA_964591245.1 uncultured Vicinamibacteraceae bacterium
CGCGATCTGGCGTCGACTCGTGAGCTCATCGTGCGGGAAAACCGCAAGTACGCCCGTCGACAACTTCTGTGGTTTCGACGGGAGCCACACGTGCACTGGTTTGAGAGCGCGGGGGAGCGGTCGGAGACGGCGGTGGATGTGCAACGCTTGTGTGAGACCGCGATGGCTGGTGCGAACGGTGAGCCCTCTGGTGTGGGGCTTTCTGGCTCCGGTGCGGAATGAGGGAATGGGTGACCGGTGAGTGAGAGGGCCTGATTGCCCTGGGAGATAGACAAAAAATGTCATTCTTGGACTGACGTCACCGGCAAAAAAAGTCACATTTCTTTGCGTTCGTAAAACCATTGAAATAAGATAAATATATGATTTATTAAGTATTTATTCTTTTTATGCGGTTTTTGCATTTTGTTTGCTTATTATCAATCCACGGACACGCCATGCAATGAGCTGGCAATTCATATCGCCGAGGATTCGGCCGGAGGAATCGGGAAATGCAACGCAAGGACAACAAAGGTTTCACTTTGATCGAACTCCTGATCGTGGTCGCGATCATTGGAATCATCGCGGCGATTGCCGTACCGGGGTTGTTACGAGCCAGAATGTCGGGCAACGAAGCATCGGCTATCGGGTCGTTGCGGGCCATTAATTCGGCACAGTCGACCTATGCGGCGAGTTGTGGCAGCGGGTTTTACGCACCGACCCTGGTCGTCCTGGGCACGGCCCCGACGGTGGGGGGAGGCGATGGGTTCATCGGTCCCGATCTGGGTTCCGCGGCGACGCCGACAAAGAGTAGCTACACGTTTACGATGACGGCTGGCGCGGCAGCGGCTGGTGCACCGGCAACGTGTAATGGGACGGCGGCCGGCGCGGCGCTCGAGACGTACTTTGTGGCAGGGGCGCCCACGCAGGGGGGCGGAGTGCGCTTTTTTGGGACCAATCAGGGGGGGACCATCTACCAATCGACGGCTGATGTTGCGGTGACGCAGAACGGCCAACCGGCCGGAGCCGATCCAATACAGTAGGCCGTGGGTTGGCGGTTCTTGAAGCCGTTTGAGGGTGACTGGAGGACGGAATACTCGCCTTGCGTGGGTATTCCGTCTTGTGTTGTACGGCGCAGAAGAATCTGTTTTAAGAGCCAGGTGGGTTTGGTGGGAGTGCTGCGTAAGTTATAATCCTTGATTGATTTACTTGGTGCTAGCGTGGCTTCGTTTGTTGGGCTCCTGTTCCGAGGAGGGGCGGGCTGAGTCACGTTGTGTGGTGCGGATGAGCTATACGGTGCAGTTGGCAGGACTGTAGCGAATGCGGTGGTGTCGGTGCACTCGATGGTCGGAGTAGTAATGAATCTCGACCTCCGGGAGATCCAGGAGGCCAAGTCTCGAGTACGCCGAATTCTGCCTCAAGAGGCCCTGAGTCAGACTGGGGGGCAGTACTGCGTGGCGAAGCCCGTAGGGGTTGATCTCCTGGTTCACAAGGATGGCGCAAAATTCCGGGTCGTAGGACGCGTCGACACGGCGCTAGACCTCACCTGTAGCCGCTGCCTTGAGGCGTTCCCTGTACCGGTTGGCGTGGACGTGGATTTGTTGTATCTCCCGTTTTCGCAGAATGTCGGCGATGGCGAATTTCGTGTGGAGGAGTCCGATCTGAATGCGTCCTATTATCGGGATGATCAGATCGACTTGGGCCAGCTCGTATTGGAGCAGTTTCAACTGATGCTTCCGATGAAGCCCTTGTGTCGTGACGCTTGTCGCGGACTCTGTGCGGTGTGTGGTGGGAACCGTAATATTGAACTGTGTGACTGCGTGGAAACTTGGGAGGATCCGAGGCTCGCGGTGCTGAAAAAGCTACAGCATTAGTTCACGGGAAGTTGGTGAGGCCGTGGCGGTGATTACCGTCGAGAGCGACTTGGCCCTGACAGCGTAGAGAAGTAAGAGGATTGAAATGGCAAACCCGAAACGGCGGCATTCCAAGTCGCGTACGGCGAAACGGCGAACGCATCAGAACCTAGAGCCCGTGATACTAGGGGAATGCCCACAGTGTCACGAGAGGAAACCCTCGCATCAGGTCTGCAGTCATTGCGGGTACTACCGGGGGCGGCAAGTACGCGCAGTGAAAGAGGCGTAAGGCGTAATGATAGCTTTCGTGTTTCCAGGTCAGGGGTCGCAGCAAGTCGGCATGGGGCAGGCGCTCGCCGAGCGCTTTCCCGAGTGTCGTGAGACTTTCGACCAGGCGGATGCGGCTCTGGATGCTCCAATCAGCCCGACATGTTTTGAAGGGCCGGAGGAGCGGCTCATGCTGACAGAGAATACTCAGCCGGCCATGGTGGCAGTGTCGACCGCAGTGGCGCGGGCGTTACTGGCGCGGGGAGTCAAGGCCGCGTGGATGGCTGGCCATAGCCTGGGAGAGTATTCTGCGCATGTCGCGGCTGGAACGCTCTCGTTTGCCGACGCACTTCGTACGGTCAGCAAGCGCGGACGGTATATGCAGGAGGCTGTGCCCGTCGGTGACGGCGCGATGGCGGCGGTACTCGGTCTGAGTGAAGATCAGGTCGCCAGCGTGTGTGAGGACGTGGCATGCGGGGAAGTCGTGAGCCCTGCGAACTTGAATGCCCCTGGGCAGATTGTTATTGCGGGGGCTGTAGCGGCAGTGAAGCGTGCGGGTGATCGTGCGAAGGAGCTTGGCGCACGTCGCGTGTTGGCCCTTCCGGTGAGTGCTCCGTTCCACTGCGCCTTGATGAAGTCGGCTCAGGAGCGGCTTGCTCCGGATCTACAGTCTCTGGTCGTATCAGATCCATCAGTGCCGGTCGTGGCGAATGTCGACGCTGAGCCGAAACGAGATGCTCGACAGGCGATCGGAGCGTTGATTGAGCAGGTCACCGCTCCCGTCCGCTGGGAGCAGGTTGTGAGGCGCTTGTCGCTTGAAGGTGTGGATACGTACGTCGAGGTGGGGGTCGGCACCGTGTTGAAGGGCCTCATTAAGAAGACCATTCGTGGCGCCCGCGTGTTCTCTGTTGCGGATCCTGACGGGGTGGATCAGGTGGTGGCCGCCTTGGCATAGGTGCAGCGATGAATTTGATGCCGAGACGGTGTGTCGTGAGTTCATTTGCCTGATGGTGCTATGGGCGGGTTCGGCCTTCGGCGGTTAGATGGGGATGATGGGCGGCGCAGTAGGATCTAGTTTGCAAGACCGTGTCGTAATCGTTACTGGTGCGTCGCGCGGGATCGGTCGTGGTATCGCGGTGCGATTTGGAGCGGCCGGTGCGCCGGTTGTTGCGGTGGCTCGTGGAGACCACGCGGACGCGGTAGTCGATGAAATTCGTGCTGGAGGCGGACGAGCCGTATCCGTCGAGGCCGATATTACGGATGTCGCCCAAATCGATGCGGTGATCAAACGGACACGCGACGAGTTTGGACGCATAGACGTTCTGGTGAACAACGCTGGCATCGTTCGGGATCAACTGGCGTTGCGGATGAGTTCGTCTGACTGGGAGGATGTCGTAGCCACGAATTTGACCGCCGCGTTCAATTGCGCAAGAGCGGTCTTACGGCCCATGCTCAAGCAACGGAGTGGTCGCATCATCAATGTGGGGTCGGTCGTTGGCCAGATGGGCAACGCAGGGCAGGTGAACTACGCAGCGTCTAAAGCTGGCTTGGAGGGGTTCTCGCGAGCGTTGGCGAGAGAGGTCGCCTCACGGGGCGTTACCGTCAATGTTGTGGCGCCCGGGTTGATCGAGACCGATATGACCACTCATCTCGAAGAGTCGGCTCGCGAGGCGATGTTCTCTCAGATACCATTGCGGCGTTTGGGAACAGCTGAGGATGTTGCAAGTGCCGTATGCTTTCTCGCTTCCGATGAGGCGGCGTATATAACTGGGCACGTTCTTGCGGTGAATGGTGGAATGTACATGTAGGAGGCAGGTGAATGGCGGTTGCTGAGAAGGTGAAGGACATCATTGTGGAGCAGCTTGGGGTTGATGAGGAAGAGGTGACCTCGGATGCATCCTTTGTCGATGATCTTGGGGCGGATTCCCTCGATACCGTAGAACTCGTGATGGCGTTCGAGGAGGAATTCGGGCTCGAAATACCGGATGAGGATGCTGAAAAGATTACCCGCGTAAAAGAGGCGGTTGAATATATCGAATCGCACTCCAAGAAGTCGTAGGCGGTTCTTAGTCAGGAGTGATTGTGAGCAGGCGCGTCGTTGTGACGGGAGTTGGGCTTGTGTCGTCGCTGGGGATTGGGACGGCGGCAACGTGGGACGCGCTGTGCGCGGGGAAAAGCGGAATAGGGCCGATCACACGGTTCGATGCATCCGCCTTCGCGTCAAGAATTGCGGGGGAGGTTAAGGGCTTCGACCCGCTGCAGTTCGTTGCCAAGAAAGACGTCAAGAAGATGGACGTCTTCATCCAGTATGCGATCGCGGCTGCGGAGTTTGCTAGCACTGACGCTGCCTTGGTTGTGACTCCGGAGACTGCATCCCGGGTGGGTGTCATCATTGCGTCTGGTATCGGAGGGTTCAGCACGATCGAACGCGAGCATCGGGCGTTGCTTGAGGGTGGCCCCAGGAAGATTTCCCCGTTTTTTATACCCGCCGCCATTATCAACCTCGCAGCAGGACAGGTCTCGATCCGTCTGGGTGCAAAGGGACCAAACTCGGCGACATGTACCGCTTGCTCTGCCTCCGCTCACGCGGTGGGGGATGCGTTTGAGGTTATTCGTCAAGGGCGTGCCGACGTGATGGTGACCGGAGGATCGGAGGCGGCGATTACGCCGATGGGAGTGGGGGGCTTTGCGGCGATGCGTGCGCTTTCCACTCGAAATGACGACCCCACTCGAGCTTGCCGGCCATTTGATCGTGATCGAGACGGATTTATTATCGGTGAAGGGGCTGGCGTCCTGATTCTCGAGGAGCACGAGTACGCTGTAAACCGCGGGGCCAATATTTACGCCGAGCTGGTAGGTTATGGGATGTCAGGCGATGCGTATCATGTGACCGCTCCGGCGGAGAATGGTGATGGCGCACAGCGGGTGATGCGTGCTGCGCTCGAGCAGGCCGGTGTTGCCCCTGAGCAGGTGGACTATGTAAATGCGCATGGGACCTCCACCCCGTTCAACGATCGGATCGAGACATTCGCGATCAAGGAGTGCTTTGGCTCCCATGCGAAACGCTTAGCGGTATCGTCGACGAAATCAATGACGGGGCATCTGCTCGGTGCTGCTGGTGGCCTCGAGGCTGGCGTCGCAGCCCTGGCGGTTAGGGACCAGGTGATCCCACCGACAGTTAACCAGGAACATCCCGATCCAGACTGTGATCTTGATTACGTGCCAAACGTGAAGCGATCGGCCACGGTTGATTTCGCGTTGTCCAACTCCTTCGGGTTCGGAGGCACGAATGCCTCTCTGCTGTTCAAGCGTTACAGTGCATGACGCGTGTGCGTGAGCTCGCTTAGGTAGGGTGGGCTCCAATCTCTGGCTTGGTTATGGGCGTGCGCCTCTCTAGCCTGCTTGGTTTCTTGGTGGTTCCCCACGCGCGATGAACTGTTCACGGTCAGCCAGTATGGGTCAGGCCTTCAACAATCCCCTACGGACGATAGCTGGTGTTGGTGAACGAGTTAACGAGATGCAGGCTCAGGAGAGCCTGGTGACTCGTGGACTGAAGTTGTAGAAAGACCTGCTCGAGGTGGGGCAATGAGGCCCGAGGTGAAGAATGAAGATCGCTGTGTGTGTGAAGCAGCTCGTGACTCGCGAGTGGCCCCTGCGCGTTGATAATGATCGCACGTGGGTACAGGACCGTGATGCAAGTTTCGAGATGAACGAGCCAGATGCGTACGCCTTGGAAGAGGCGTTACGGCTCAAGGAGCGGCACGGCGGAGAGGTGGTGGTCTGTTCCGCGGGGCCGGCCCGAGTGGCTCAAGTGGTGCGTGAGGCTTTGGCGCGTGGTGCCGATCGTGCCATACGGGTGGAGAGTGATGGATTGGCGTCGGCAGATGGCGCCATGGTGGCTGCGGCGCTGGCCGCGGCCATGAAGGAAGAACAGTTTGATCTGATTCTGACCGGACTCCAGTCGGATGATCAGGGATTTGCGCAGACCGGCGTGGTCTTGGCCGAACGGTTAGGAATTCCGCATTCCACGATCATCATGGAAGTCGAGGTCAGTGCGGGGAAAGTTCGGGTCAAGCGCGAGCTCGAAGGTGGGTGGTTTCAGTGGGTCTCCATGCCGACGCCCGCGTTATTGACGATTCAGAGCGGGATCAATCAACTGCGTTACGCCACGCTCAAGGGGATCATGGCCGCGAAGAAGAAGGACATCCGCGTCGTACAGGCGGAGCCAGAGCTGACGCGACATCATGAAATTCTAGAGTTGTACACGCCGGAAAAGGCGAAGCAGACTCGCCTTATCGAGGGGGCGCCATCTGATGCGGCGTCCGAATTGGTCCGTTTGTTAAGGGAAGAGGCGCGGGTGTTGTGATGATTCTAGTCATTGCGGAGCAACGAGATGGCGTACTCAATCCGGCAAGCTGGGAAGCGATCGCGGTAGCTCAGGAAACGGCTTCATCGGTGCGCGTGGCGGTTGCGGGAGATAACCTTGCGTCCGTTGCTGAAGAGCTGGCGTCAGCCGACGTCGAGAACGTGATTTTGCTTGAACACCCTGCCCTGGCAACCTACACCGCAGATGGGTTCGTCACGGTCTTTGCCGATCTCATCCAGACCACTGCACCGGAACTGGTGTTTCTCGCTCACACCTACCAGACCCGCGAATTTGCTCCACGGATGGCGGCTCGCCTGGAGCGTCCCCTGATCACTGACTGCGTGGCCGTCAAGCGGCGAGATGGTCGTCTGGCGTTCGTTCGGCCGATGTTCCAGGGGAAGTTCGTTGCGGACGTGGCGGCGATTGGGTCGGCTCCGCACTTCGTAAGTTTCCAGATTGGTGCCTTTCGTGCGGACAGCGTGCGGAAGGGGGCGCAAGCGGCGCCGATTGAGACGTCTACGGTCAGCTTGGATCCCGCAGCGATTCGCCAATCGGTCGAACCACCGTTTCAGGAAGCGAAACAAGCCGTGGATTTGACCCAGGCAGAGCGGATTGTCTCCGTGGGCAGGGGGATCAAGGCCGAAGAGCACATTGCCCTGGTTCAGCAGTTAGCGTCCGCCCTGGGAGCGGAGGTGGCGGCGTCTCGTCCTATCTGTGATTCGGGTTGGCTGCCGATGGATCGTCAAATCGGGAGTTCCGGGCAGACCGTAGCGCCTAAACTGTATTTGGCGCTGGGAATTTCCGGAGCGATCCAGCATCTGGTCGGGATGAAAGGTTCGCAGACGATCGTGGCCATCAACAAGGATGCTGACGCGCCTATTTTCGAGGTGGCTGACTTTGGGGTCGTGGGAGACCTTTTTGATGTGGTACCGGCAATTATCGCGGCGCTTGAGGCCTGATCGAGTATGGAGCGAGAGACTCTTGACGTCGATGTCTTGATCGTTGGTGGCGGTCCCGCGGGGCTATCGGCAGCGCTCCGGCTTGCTACTCAATCGCGCGGCCAGGGTGGCGAACCGTTGTCCATTGCCCTGTTGGAGAAATCGCGCCAGAGTGGCTCGCACATGTTGTCCGGCGCTGTGCTTGACCCCTCGGGGTTAGACGCATTGGTACCAGACTGGAAAGAACGCGGTGCCCCGGTGGAGACTGCCGTTCACGATGATCGCATTTATTATCTGACGCCACGGTCGCGCTTTCGCTTCCCACTCATTCCCCCGCCGCTCAAGAATCATGGCAACTACGTCATCTCGTTGAATCGTCTCGTCCGTTGGCTTGCGGAACAGGCCGAAGCGGCTGGTGTGGATGTATTCACAGGCTTTGCCGGAAGAGAGGTGCTCTACGAGGGCGATCGGGTCGTTGGGGTGCGGACGGGCGACCGGGGCATTGGTAAGGACGGCGACCGCCGGCCGAATTATGAGCCCGGCGTAGACATCAGGGCGAAGGTCACGATTTTCGCCGACGGGGTACGGGGGAATCTGACGAAGACTGTCATACAGCGATTCGAGCTCCATGGCCCGTCACCTCAGACCTATGCCATTGGGATCAAAGAATTGTGGGAGGTGCCCGGGGACCGCGTACGAGCGGGCCGGGTCATCCATACCATGGGGTACCCATTACGGAACGAAGAGTTTGGCGGCGGGTTCATATATGCACTGCCAGAGGGGCGTCTCTCCGTGGGATTCGTGGCAGGGCTCGACTATCGCGATCCACTCTTTGATCCGCACATGGCGTTCCAACGTTTCAAGCAACATCCCCTGGTTACGGAGTTGTTGGCGGACGGAGAGATGCTGCGCTATGGGGCCAAGGCGTTGCCCGAGGGCGGTTGGTATGCGTTGCCGCGATGCCACGTGGATGGGGGACTGATCATTGGGGACGCTGCCGGGTTCTTGAACTCGATGCGACTTAAGGGGGTTCATCTTGCGATGAAGAGCGGCATCTGCGCAGCCGACGCGGCGCTTGAGGCCGTGCGTGCTGAGGACCTCTCTGCGTCGAAGTTGGCCAAGTTCCAAGAATTGATCGACGGTGGGAGTCTTCGCCGGGAACTCTATCCGGTGCGAAACGTGCACCAGGCGTTCGGACGGGGATTTTTTGCGGGACTCGTGTTCTCCGGAGTGTCGCTGCTCACCGGGGGAGCCTGGCCGCGGGGAGCGCTCTCCTCCGAGCCTGGCCATGAGCGCTTGGCCCATCGCGCTGAATATTACGGGGCTGGCTCGTTACCCCCAGAAAATGGGGGGCCTGCTGTCCAGATCGACCGCAAGCTGACGTTCGACAAATTGACCAACGTGCACTATTCGGGAACACGCCACGACGAGAATCAACCTGGGCACCTGCTGGTCCAAGATACCAACGTGTGCCGTACGCAATGCCGGGAAGAGTATGGCAATCCGTGTATCCGGTTTTGCCCAGCTAATGTGTACGAAGTGGTCGAAGATGAGAGTCGTGGTGGGCATCGGTTACAGATTAATGCGTCCAACTGTGTCCACTGCAAGACGTGCGACATCATGGATCCATACCAGATCATCGACTGGGTGCCACCGGAGGGCGGGGGGGGACCTGAGTATGAGGGTATGTAGAGGAAAAAGGAGATGCGCACTCTCCACGTTACGTTGTGCCGACGGGGTCTCTCGATGACCAGCGTGATCAGCGTCATGCGTTGCGCAACCGGGGGGAAAAGGCGTTGACCTGGTGGCAACGTGCTCAGGTGTCAGCGATCGCGAGTGTCGGGGCTCCGTTCGTCGGGGCATTGTGCCGGACCTTGAGGTGGCGGGTTGAGGGCTTAGAGCATTACGACGCGATCGTGGCGGAGGGCCGCCAGCCAATTTTTGCGTTTTGGCACGGTCGGATACTTGCCTCGACCTATTTTTGGCGGCACCGTGGCATCGTCGTGATGACGAGCCAGAATTTCGATGGTGAGTGGATTGCCCGAATCATCGGACGTTTCGGATATGGTACGGCGCGGGGGTCGACATCTCGAGGCGGCCGACGCGCGCTTATTCAACTCAAGCGAGAGGTGTTTGCGGGCCGGCCGGCAGCCTTCACGGTAGATGGTCCTCGTGGTCCTGCGGGGCGCGTGCAGCCCGGGGCGGTCTGGCTAGCTGGAGTTACCGGCCAACCGGTTCTGCCATTTCACGTCGAAGCGGAACGCGCGTGGTCGACTGCAAGCTGGGATCGTGCCCAGGTGCCGAGACCCTTTAGCCGGGTCGCGGTGGCGATCGGGACACCGCTCGAAGTGCCCGATCCGTCGACGGAAGGTGTCGTGGAGGAATATCGGGTCGAGTTACAGGAAACATTGGGCGCGCTCAGCGCGCGTGCTCATGCCTTGCTGTAATACAGTGGGGGGGAGTCGGAGCGGAGAGGGTCGAGATGGTGCTCATTGGTAGCGACCGTTTTGTTGAACATCAGCCTCCAGACGGTCACCCTGAGCGGCCCGACCGCGCGCGAGTGATGAGTCGGGTGGCGCGGCGTTGGGTAGAGTCCGGCGGGGTGCTCACCGCACCGCGCGTGGCGACTGCCGAAGAACTGACGAGAGTCCATGCCGCGCCCTACGTGGATCAGATCTCCCACACGGCAGGGCAGCGACTACAGCTTGATCCGGATACGTATACCTCGGACGATTCGTACGAGATCGCGTTGCTTGCGGCGGGCGCCACGATTGACGCGGTGGAGGCGACACGGGCCAGTGGAGAGCCGGCGCTCGCACTGGTCAGACCGCCAGGGCATCACGCGGAAGCTGAACGGGCCATGGGATTTTGTCTGTTTAACAGCGTGGCGGTGGCCGCCGCTGCCGCTCGGGCGGCTGGGGTAAGCCGTGTCGCGATCATTGACTACGATGTCCATCATGGAAATGGGACGCAATGGATTTTCTACAATGACCCCACGGTGTTGTATGTGTCGCTGCACCAATACCCGTTTTACCCCGGAACCGGGGCGGTTACGGATGTTGGGCAGGGTGAGGGGCTGGGGTTTACGCTCAACGTGCCGTTAGCGGCTGGCGCGACTGATGCGGACTATGATCGTGCCATGCGCGAACTCGTCGTCCCGATCGTTACGTCGTTCGAGCCAGGGTTGGTCTTGCTCTCGGCGGGATTTGATGCGCATGTCCGCGATCCTCTCGGGGGAATGCAGGTGTCGACGGCGGGCTATGCCGCGATGACAGGGCATGTTCAACGACTCGCTCGTCACTGTTGCGGTGGTCAGCTCGCAGCCGTTGTCGAGGGGGGATATGACCTGGTCAGTCTCGAGGAGTGCCTTGACTCGACGGTCATGCAGTTGGCGAAAAATCCCCCTCCGGAGGAGGCGCCCGTGACTGGTGATACGGCCCGTGTTGACGACGTGTTGCCGATGGTGCGGCGGGCACTGGCGCCCTATTGGATGAGTCTTGCGGAATAGGACTCGAACGTCACTTCTTTCGGTTGTGCGAAGGGCAACTCAAGTCGTTGCTTTCCTGCCAGGATGTTCTGGTAATTCCTGGCTTGGTATAATCCGGCAGATGCTTGACTGTGAGCATCACTCCAACCTTCTTTTGTGATTGCCGTGTCTGATTACGATCCGCAAGCCATCGAAGAGAAATGGCAGCGGCGCTGGGCCGATGCTCGCACCTTTGAGGTGACGGAGGACCCAGACCGCCCAAAGTACTACTGCCTTGTCATGTTTGCCTATCCGTCTGGGCATGCGCACGTCGGTCATGTACGGAATTACATGATCGGAGACGTGATTGCACGTATGAAACGGATGCGGGGATTCAACGTGCTCCATCCGTTCGGTTGGGACGCGTTTGGTCTTCCTGCCGAAAACGCGGCTATCAAGCATCGTTCACATCCGGAGACGTGGACGCTCGACAACATCGCTCACATGAAGGGGCAGCTTCAGCGGCTGGGGGTCAGCTATGCGTGGGAGCGTGAACTTGCGACCTGTGAGCCGGAGTACTACCGGTGGAATCAGTGGCTATTCCTGAAGATGTTCGAGCGGGAGCTGGCGTATCGCCGTCGGTCGACGGTCAATTGGTGCCAGAGCTGTGCGACCGTCCTGGCGAACGAGCAAGTGGAAGACGGCGTGTGCTGGCGTTGCGGCACGGCGGTCGAACCGCGTGATCTTGAGCAGTGGTTTCTACGGATTACCGAGTACGCCGACGGGCTGCTTGACGGCATCGACCAACTGGATGAGTGGCCGGGGAAGGTGCTCACGATGCAGCGGAACTGGATCGGCCGTTCCGAGGGCGCTCGGGTCCGGTTTCCAGTGCAATCGAGATCGGCCGCTGAGGGTTCCAGTGGGAGGGAAGCGGAGCCGGAGATCGATGTCTTTACGACCCGAGTGGACACGATCTTTGGGGCGTCCTGCGTCTTGCTTGCACCAGAGCACGACCTGGTCGATCGCTTTGCCGACGAGTCTTCTGCCCCGGAAGCATTTCGTCGTCGTGTGCAGCAGTTCAGGGCGATAGATCGTACCGACCGGTTGACCGGTGCGATGGAGAAAGAAGGCTTTGATACCGGTAGAAGGTGTATCAACCCGTTCTCTGGTCAATCAGTGCCGATCTGGATCGCGAACTTCGTTTTGGCGGATTACGGTACGGGTGCCGTGATGGCGGTTCCGGCTCATGACCAGCGCGATTTTGAGTTCGCGCGAAAGTACGAGCTGCCCGTGACAGTGGTAATCCAACCCGAGACCGACGGGAATGCGGTCCTGGACGGGGAGACCATGTCGGAGGCGTACGCCGGAGCAGGAGTATTGGTCAACTCAGGCGAGTTTACGGGACGGTCAACAGAGGGTGCTGCGACTGAAATGGCGCTAGCGGCGAAGGCCAAGGGAGTGGGCCGACCAGCCGTGCAGTTCCGGCTCAAGGATTGGGGCGTCTCACGTCAACGCTATTGGGGAACCCCGATCCCCATCATCCACTGCGACGCGTGCGGGCTACAACCGGTGCCCTATAAGGATCTGCCGGTGGAATTACCCAAAGGAGTCGAATTCAGCGGACGGGGTGATTCCCCATTGGCGCAGATTCCAGAATTCGTCGAGACGACCTGTCCTTCCTGCGATGGTCCAGCCAGGCGTGAGACCGACACGATGGACACGTTCGTGGACTCGTCCTGGTACTTCTATCGTTTTTGTGATCCGACGAATTCTCAGGCGATCTTCGATCCTGACAAAGTGAAGTACTGGGCACCGGTTGACTTCTATATCGGCGGGGTCGAGCACGCTATCCTTCATCTCATCTACTCTCGATTTTTCTGTCGGGTGTTCCAGGACCTCGGCCTGGTGAGTCACGACGAGCCGTTTACTCGTCTTTTGACACAGGGCATGGTGTTGCGCGAAGGCGCGGTCATGTCGAAGTCGAAGGGGAATGTCGTAGACCCGGATCAGATGATCACGAGGTTTGGGGCCGATGCGCTGCGTCTGTATGAAATGTTCGTCGCGCCACCAGAGAAGGAAATTGAATGGACGGATTCAGGCCTCGAAGGTAGTTTTCGATTTCTGACCCGAGTGTGGCGCCTCGTTACGGGTGTTTCTCACATCGTCGTTCCGCTGTCAGACGTTGACCGGGGCCTGTCGTCGCTGGACGACGCACACCGGGCGCTTCGGCGTAGAACGCACAATTCGATTCGTCGTGTATCTTCCGATCTCGATCCGCGCGCTCACTTGAACACGGCCGTGTCTGCACTGATGGAACTGGTCAACGATCTCTATGCGTTTTGCGACCAGTGCGGCGTGGCGGTGTCTGGGGCGAGCCAGGGGGACGTGTCACGCTCTGTTCCCCTGGAGACGCCGGCTGTGC
>CAZPZZ010000115.1:0-4611 GCA_964591245.1 uncultured Vicinamibacteraceae bacterium
CCGCTGGTCGACCTCACCTCCGCCGAGGTCGGCGGCCAAGTCACGTCCGAGGAGCTTGTCAACCTTCCACTCGTGAACAGAAGCGCCTTCGCCGCCATCGCGATGCTACCGGGCATCCAGTTTGAGCCATCGAGCTCTCAGGGAAATGACCGGATCATTGCGAACGGTCAGACCGGTGCCTCGAGTACGACGAACGTTGACGGTGGCAACAACGCGGACACCACGAGCGGTGGTGCCGGGGGAAGCCAGGTCAAAATCGCCATCGAGTCAATCTCTGAATTTCAGGTCATCAGCAACCAGTTCGACGCAGAATTCGGGCGCGCCAGTGGCGCAGTCATCAACGCCGTGACGAAGCGCGGCACCAATGCCTTCAGCGGCGCCGCATTCAACTACATGACGAACACGGCGATGACCTCGAAGGACTTCTTGACCGCGCAGGCGGACCGAGACAAGCCGCAGAACAGCAAGTTCGAGTTCGGTGGTGTGCTCGGCGGGCCGATCGTGCAAGATAGAGCCCACTTCTTCGCCAGCCTCGAACGACGGGTTACCAACCCCGGCGAGACCCGGATTTTTAACTCGCGTCCAGACCTGTCCCGAACCTCCACTGAGAAGTGGCGCGCCTGGAACTACATGGTTCGTATGGACAACCAGGTTAACGGGAGCAACTCCTGGGCCGTCAGGCACTTGCGTGAGCTCAGTCCTGAAGACCAAACAATCAGCGGCAACCGCACGCTCAATGGCACGCAAGACAACCGGGACGATGAGTGGATGATCGTCGGCAGCTACACCTCGGTCATCGGCAACAATCTCGTCAACACCGCGCGGGTGACCCGAGGCATCGAGAAGTACTACAACGGCCCGCCCGCATGGCACGCCATCGATGGACCGGGCATCCGCAACGGGATGATGCGGACGCTCTACCCCAGCTACGAGCACGACAGCTTCCACGACAACATCTCTCCGTGGGCTGGAGGCCGTGACGACTATCAGTGGCAGTGGAATAACACGACGTCGTTCTTCGTTCCGGACATGGGCGGTGACCACGACTTCAAGTGGGGCATGACCTACCACCAGAACCAGATCGACGACTTCCGCGAAGACTACATGGGCGGCACGTTCCGGATGGCCAGTGACAGTGCGTTCAACATTGACGACCTGACGACCTATCCAGACCGTCTTCGCGTTCGTGTTGGCCAGCAAAAGGGCCTCGCCTTCGAGTATCCCGTCCAAGCCCTGGAGATGTTCTTCCAGGACAAGTGGACCGTGAACGACCGGTGGACGATCGGCCTTGGTCTCCGTTATGACGCCGAGATGCTCGAGGCCAACCGGATGGATAACCCGCTGATGACCCCGGGCGAAGACCCGCGGGACTGGAACAACTTCTCGCCGCGGACGTCGATTGCGTACGACGTCACTGGCGACGGGCGTTCCGTGCTGCGTGCGGGCTACGGCCGTTTCTACGACCGGACGCTCTTTAGCGGACTCGACAACGTCCTCCAGGACCCCATCATCAACAACTCCTTCTCGGTGACGTTCCCGCGCGCCTTCGTGCGAGATCCGGGTCCCGGGAACGGACTGGCGGCAACCGATCCAGAACTCGTCGGTGCCACGACCATTGTTGGTCCGAATGACGCGCGAGCCAGCGAGTGTGGACCGGCAACGGGCCCAGGCGCAAGCGGCTGCGTACTCGTCAATCACGACTACATCGCCAGCATCTTCCCGGCAAGTTCGACGATGCTGAACGAGTCTCGTGTCTACGTGGACAACTCCAACCGGAAGCAGCCGTGGTTCCACCAGTACACGGTGGGCTTCGAGCGTGAGTTGGCGCCGACCCTGTCAATCTCGGGTGACTACGTCATCATGCGCGGTCGTGAGCTTCTGAACCGGATCAACTACGTTGCCCCGCTCCGCGCTGGCATGGCCGACACTGACTCGCTGACCTGGCACGATGTGGGCGCCAGCTTCGGTGGCGCCATCGAAGGTCGAACGGATACGGTCTTCTACGCGCCAGGAACCTTCCAGAACCGTGTGCTCTCGATCGAAAGCGTTGGCCAGTCGTCCTACGACGCGATGAACTTCGCACTTGAGAAGCGGTACTCGAACAACTGGGCCGCCAGGGTTTCGTATGCCCTCGGGCACTCACGAGGTAATTCGTTCGAGCAGTACGGCACCAACGGTCCGAGCCTCAACGGCATCCAGTCACAGGTCTTGGGTGACCTGAGGTTGGACGACAACTGGCAGGATGCGGAAACAGACCGCCGGCACATCCTGACGCTCAGCGGACGGACGGAGTTCCCAGGTGGCATCACCGCGAACGCCATCTTCCGTTACATGAGCGCCAACCCGTTCACGATCTACAACTCCAGGATCGATACCAACATGAACGGCTCGATGTGGGATCCCCTGCCGGCCGGCTCGTACAGCGCCGATCCATCCGGAGCGAACCCCATCAGTGGGCAGGCTCACAACGGACGTCAGGCCGGCGCTCGAGCAGCCGACTATCTGCAGCTCGACCTTCGGTTCGGCTACCGCATCCGTCCGGCCGCGGCCCAGACGATTGATATCTATCTGGACATGATCAATCTGACGAACCGGGTCAACTGGAATTCGCCAAACGGCAACCAGAACGCTGCTAGCTTCTTGAACTTTACGTCGCTCCGCGGCGGTGGGTTCCCGCGCCAGGCCAACTTCGGCCTTCGGTACGGGTTCTAATCTCGGGTTAGTCGCAAACCAATCGCGACTCGTCGAGCCGGGCGCTGCGAACAGCGCCCGGCTCTTTTTTTTGTACCGGAGAGGTAGAGGTTGGCCTCCTTACGGGTTTTCGAGATACTTCCTTAGTGCCTGCCGCGATACACCGGCTTACGAAAGGATCATCATGAGGTTCCGACGGCTCTCCCCACACATCCGCGCCACCGCAGCCACACTCGTCCTATCCGGGTTTCTGAGCATCTCCCTCTCCGGCCAAACCAGTCTTACCAACGAAATTACGGACATGCTCCGTGACGAACTGGACCTAGACCGAATCGCGGTCACCCTTGTTGATACTGAAGCCACGCTCGCCGGGGAAGTCCCGACATTGTGGGACAAGACCAGAGCCATCAATCAAACACTGGCTGTTGAGGGAGTGGAAACCCTCGTGAGCGAAATCACCATCCCCGGGGGGGAGGATGACAATGACCTTGCGGGACAAGTCGGGCAGGCCATTCGCACCTACCGGTTCATGACGATCTGGGACTACGTTGGCGGTGGTGTCGAGGACGGGGTCGTGACACTGACCGGAGCCGTATCACCGGAGCGGGACAAAGGAGCGGACCTCTTTGAGCGGATCGCGAAGATTCGCGGCGTACAGGACATCCAGCTGCAAGTTGTGCAGCAATCATCCTCGCGAATGGACACTAACCTCCGTCAACGGATCGCGTCGCAGGCTTTGCGGCACCCGACCCTGTCCCACTACAACCTGGTTGCAGATATTCCACCGTTCCGCATCGTGGTCGACGAATCGGTCGTGATGCTGGTGGGGGCCGTTCGCAGCGGGACGGAAAGCCGAGTCCTGGAATCGATTGCTCGGCAAGCATTCGAGACGGGCGAAGTTATCAATCGCTTGCAGTACCCGCAGTAGGTCCAGGCGCCTGAGACCTGAGAGAGGACAGGCCAGAACCGGCCTCTCCTCTCTCCCTGTGAAGGGTCGTCGCCCAGTAGCTAGGGAGCGAGCTGGGACAGCAACGCAGCGGCCTCCGCCGCAAATCGACCATCCGGTTCGCGCTCCACGTAGGTCCGCATGAAGGTCACGGCCTCTGGAATCAGTCCACCATTGAGGCTTGCCATGCCCATCCAATAATTCGCTTCACCGTGCTCGGGATCCAGTGCAAGCGTTTGTTCGAAGAGCCCGCGAGCGTCGTCGATGCGCCCGGCATTCCACGCAATGAGCGCCTGATCGAAAACCGCACCCGCATCGCCACCGGCAGCTCCTCCGCCGCCTGACGCTTCCCTCGCCGCGGCACTGGCCTGACCAGCCTCATCGAAGCGCCGCTGCGCGTTGTAGACATCGGCGAGCGCAGTGAAAGCCGCTGCGTCAGAGGGGTCGATCTCGGTCGCGCGGCGCAAGTGCCCCTCTGCCTCTTCGTAATTCTCCCGACGAAGTTCGACGATGCCAAGATTCCGGTAGCAGTCTCCACAATCGTCGATAGCTTCTGCCGCCGACGCGAAGGCGCTCGCCGCCTCATCCCAGTCGCCACGATTCGCCGCCTCTACCCCGTCGGCAAAGCCGGCAGCCGTCGCCTCGGCGGCCTCCAGTTTTGCGAGATCCTCGTCGGAAAGAAATTCGCGGTCAACTGCTCCGGGGGGAAGGTACTCAATGTCTAGTTCGAATTCCTGCCCAACCGTAAGCGTGAGATTGCGCGCCGTCACGCCATGTTCGTCCGATGTAACCACCACGTTATATGGTCCACTGGACAGACCGACTTGAATATACTCCCCCTCCTCGTTGCTGGTCAGGCTGAAATTCCGATTCAATCCGCCGGTAAAATCAATTTCAATAGACGCGCCGGGGACCGGGTTTCCCTCGGCATCGGTTACCACGCCATAAATACGAGAACTATTCTGGGCACTGAC
>CAZPZZ010000115.1:4711-13270 GCA_964591245.1 uncultured Vicinamibacteraceae bacterium
CACGCCGGAACCAGAGCCTCCTTGAGCACTCCGGCAAAAAGACGCTACGATCAGCGCAATGCTCAACCCCTCAGGGCGCGTGCGGGTATCGGCCGGCTCCGTGATTGGGCTCGCACTCACCGCCTTCGCTGCCGCGCCGCAACCACTACACGCGCAAGACTACGGACAAGTCTTCATCCAGGTCTTTGACCAGCGCGTGGGCACCCTCGCCGCCAACCTACACGCCTCCGAGGTCGTCGTCTATGAAGACGGCGTGGCGCGACAGATCCTCGACGTGCGCCCGGCCAATCTCCCACAGAGCCTGACGGTACTGGTAGACAACGGGAGCGCGACCGCCCCGGCATTTGACACCCTCCGAGAGAGCCTGCGCGAATTCCTCGCCCAGCGCCCGGCTCATGAGGAAGTCGCGATCATGACGCTCGCGCCAGAACCACGATGGGTCGCTGGCGCCGAACAGAACCGCAGTGAGATAGATATAGCTAATGTCCTCGAGACGCTCCCGAGCGAGAGTAACGCACCAGCACAACTGCTCGACGGACTCCTAACCGCCGCCGACTATCTCGCGGCGCAACCCCTTCGCCGACCGGTGATCCTGATCCTGTCCGGTGACGGGAGCGACACCAGCGCCACATTGCCCCAATTCGAACTCGCCGGTGACATGCTGGAGCAACACGACATCACCGTACATGCCGTCATCCTCACCACACCACAAATCAGCGCGTTCGAACGGCGCTTGTCGATGCCAGAAGCGATCGCCCAGGACCTGAGCCGGTTTACCCGCGGTCTCTTTCGCTCTATCTTTCTGGGCTCTCAACCAGGCGCACAACTGACCACCATCGCGGATCACATGAGTGCACGTACCGGCGAACTCGCACGACAACACCGCATTCGCTTCGCGCGCCCCGACGACGCGCCCCCGGGCCAGATCCGCGTCAGCGTGACTCGCTTCGGAGCGAGAGTCCAGGTGTCCGCGAACGGTCAACTCCCCTGACCATCTCGCACGATCAGTCCTGGCACACTATTCCCTAGCGCCGACCAGGTCATTCGCCCGACCGAACCAGTAGCTCAACAGAAAATCAAGGCCATTCGTTTCGAATGGGGCTGGCACGAGACGATCGCCACCGACGCGGTAGGGGTTGTGGACGAGAAAACTCCAGGTGCGCCCACGCTGGCCAACGGGCAGGAGAACCTCCCCCGGATACGGCGTTAGAGGCTCGGCCTGAAAAGTGAAACCAAAACGCTCCACATAGGCAGCGATCGTATCTGGATTCCACTTCATATCTAGCGGAACCTCCCGTAAGGTGTTCAACGCTCCGGCATGCCCTGCCCTTTCGCCTGTCCAGTGCTGATACAGGAACGTCGCGAACGGGTTGGCTTCGACATCGATACCCGGGTAGACGCCCCCGCGATACCACCGTTCTGCAGCACGCAGATAGGACGCGCGGATGACCGGATCTCGTTCGAGCGCCAAGAGGGGGTAAAGCGCAAGCGCAATCAGCACATCGTCGGAGTGATTCGCTTCGAGCGGGGGATCGTCGAGCCTTGCCCCTTCCCCAGTTCGCGCATAGCCGCGATCGAGGAGACGGCGATACTCCGTCTCGTATCTGGCCTCACCGGTCAAAGCATGAGCCACCTTGACCATTTGCAAGAGCAACAAGGCATTCATCGGTTCCTCGCGAGTGACGTAATCAAACTCGTAGTGCCCCCAATTCGTGGGTTCGCCGTCGTATCCAACGATGTGATACCCGTTCGCGATAATGGCATCAACTACACTGCCGATCGTTCGCCCCACCGCCTCCCGTTCTGCGGGATCCGCGAGTTCGGTGGCAAACACAAAGAGACCAAAGATCAAGCCATCCACCTGATCTGAACTGACCCCACCACGCCATCGGTGCTGCCCATCCGCCGACACGTGCCAGACGCCATCATCAAACCAGGGGATACCCTGGCGCACCGACGCGCGCGCCAGCAGCCCCGGCGAACCGGTCACCGTTACAAGATGCCCGAGCGCGACCGCAGCAGCCCGCGCCAGATCAGCCGCCTCGGGATCACCCGTCGCCAGATATCGCCAGGTCTGGGTGGCACAGTAGATCCCGGTCATGTATGCCGTATCAGACATGTTGTGATGCACGAACGGCCGTTCCCGTGTGGGGAGCCAACGCCGCACGCGTACCTGTCCCTGATCGAGAAAACGTTCGACAAGATCAGCGTCGAACACGCGTGCTTTGGCCGCCAGCGTCAGATCGTCGCTCGCATTCGTTCCTATCGCGAACGCAACAAACAGGGCACAAATCAGGACAAGGCGTCCTACGAAAGAGTAGTCACGTGTAGGCACACGACAATCTTAGCGGACCAGGAGCCATCTCATGACGATCTGACACCGGAGGAGACGACCTGGAGCACCACCCACCTCCTGGGTTGATCTCGCTCTCGAACCGTATACCATGGGACAATACGCGGACAGGAGAATCAGAAATATGATGGGTATGGACTGCGGCGAGACGCTGAAGACTCTTTCGAAACGGCTTGTCGGAACCGGCTTGGTGGTCGTGGGCTTCGGAACTACCCCGTACGCCCAAACAACGCCAGCCCCGCCGATCGGCGATCCGCCTGCCACGTTTCGCTCTGGAGTCACGCTCGTTCGCACCGATGTCATCGTACGCGATGCGGACGGCGCCTTTATCCCAGACTTGACGGCTCAGGACTTCCAGATCTCGGAAGATGGAGTGCCACAAGAAGTCGCGTCCCTTGTCCTTGTCCACGGCGGGCGTGTCTTCAACCAACTCGCTCCACCGCCCCCCGTCCAGGAAGGTATCGTCCTGCCATCATCCCAACCTGTCGACAACACGGCCGGCCGCATCATCATTTTTTTCATCGACGCGATGCATCTCGAGCCCGAAGTCACCCCTAAAGTTCGCCACTTCATCAAAGAGGTCGCAGACGTCCTGGTTCACGAAGGCGATCTCATTGGATTGATTTCGAACGGCGCCGACTCCACAGCAACGGAACTCACGTACAACCGTGCCGAGCTTGATGCGGCGGCTGACAACATCATCGGCATCGGCTACACGCCTCGCGACCTGATTGAAACGATGGCGGAGGGGCGGGACGGCCCACCTGAACTCCGCTGGCGGGCCCACCGCGCCTTCTGGACGGTGAACCAAATCCTCGGGGCTCTCGAAGACATCGAGGACCGCCGCAAGGTATTGCTCTATATCAGCACCGGCTATGACCTGAACCCATTCCAGTTGCAGCGGTTGAACCGGCAAAATCGACGAGACGAACTCCTCCGGGAGCGGCCCAGCGATCTCTACGCCTCCGACTCCAACTTGCAGGTGTTCAACCCGAGTGCGATCGAAACGATCGAACGACAGGGCGTCGTCTTTGCAGACGGTGAACTCATTGGCGAACTCGACCAACTCACGGCGACCGCCAATCGAGCGAACACGACCTTCTACACGATGGACCCTCGAGGTCTCATTTCTGCACCCGACATCGACTACAACGTTCCACTCGAACCGTGGCTGCAATACATGTCGCAAACCCGTTCCAGCCTGCGTACGCTGGCAGAGTTGACCGGCGGCATGGCGCTCGTGAACACGAACAACTTCGACGAGCTTCTTCGCCGCATCGATGCAGAAACCAGCGATTATTACGTTCTCGGGTTTTACACGAACAACCCAGATCCAACTAACTGGCGGCGCGAACTCGATGTGACCGTGAACCGCGAAGACGTCTCGGTCCAATCACGTGGCTCGTATACCTTTGGCCAAGGTCCTGCACAAGGTCAGTAGGACCGCATTGAGTCGTCGCGTGACACACACGGGCACGCTCATCTGCGCGCTTCCGGTTGTTGCTGTACTCCTTGGCTGCTCGACCGACTCCACACTGTCTGGCCCGGGAGACGCAGAGAGCGCTCCACCGCGGGTAGTCAATGTCGCAGGGACCTCTTCGGCACACCTGCAAGATGACTGGTTCGTCGACCACGCGACATTCGCTGGCCTCAATTTTCTGCACTTCAATGGCATGTCCGGCGAGTTCTACTTTCCAGAAATGATTCCGCCTGGCGCCGGTCTGCTGGATTTCGACAACGACGGAGATCTGGACATCTACCTCGTCCAGAGTGCCATGCTTGGCCCGGACACAGGCATGGAGGACGCCGTCTTTCCCTGGACCGGATCGCTGCCACTGCGTGGCAGACTTTTTCGAAACGACCTGGACGAAAGTGCAACTGGGTCGATGACCCCTCACTTTACCGACGTCACCGACACAAGTGGCATCGATGCCCAAGGGTACGGGATGGGAGTCGCCGCGGGCGACATCGACAACGACGGCTGGGTCGATCTCTACCTGACCTACCTTGGACGCAACCAGCTCTTCAAGAACAACGGAGACGGAACGTTTCTGGACATCTCCACCGCCAGTGGCACGGACGACCCAGGGTGGGGCGTATCGGCCTCCTTTGTCGATTACGACCGTGATGGCTGGCTCGATCTCTATGTCGGAAACTACGTCCGCTATGACCTTGCTGCCGATGTACGCTGTGCGCGCCTCACAGGCGAACGCCTCTATTGCGGCCCGGAAGCCTATCCCCCTCAATCAGATCGTCTCTATCGCAATCAGGGTGATGGCACGTTCGAGAACGTGACCTCGCGCGCACTACGGTCGACTCAATTCGGTCCAGCGCTAGGCGTGTCTACCGCTGATTTTGACGGCGATGGCTGGATAGACATTTACGTTGCCAATGATCAGACAGAGAATCTGTTGTGGATCAACCAGCGCGACGGCACCTTCGTCAACAATGGGATGTTGTCTGGCACCTCAGTCAACGCGGATGGTGAACCAGAAGGCAGCATGGGTGTAGACGCCGGTGACAGCGACAATGACGGTGACGAAGACCTCGTCATGACGCACGTCCCTGAGGAAGGTCACAACCTATACGTGAACCTCGGTTCTGGATTATTCGAGGATGCCAGCGCACCGTCACGAGTCCATATGGCAACGCTGGGCTACACAGGCTGGGGAACAGCCTGGTTCGACTATGACAACGATGGTTGGCTAGATGTGCTCACCGTCAACGGTGCGTTTCGTGCGATCCCCGCTTTGGCTGGTGATCCGTTTCCCTATGGTGAGCGCAACGTCCTTCTCCGCAATGCCGGCAACGGAACACTGGAGGATGTTACCGAGACAGCAGGTGCAGTATTCCAGCTTCTCGATGTCAGCCGAGGCGCTGCATTTGGCGATATCGATAACGACGGGGATATTGATGTACTCGTCAGCAATACCAACGGCCCTCCCCGACTGATGATCAATCAGATCAATGGGAACGCGCACTGGCTGGGACTTCGCCTGCTCGGCGCCGACGCTCGGCGGGACATGGTCGGCGCCACGGTCGAGATCCAACGACCTGGCGAACCCCTGCTCTCGCGACGAGCCCGATCCGACGGTAGCTATGCTTCGGCGAACGATCCCCGTGTGCACGTCGGCCTGGGCTCGTCAGACACCCGACCGAGCGTTCGCGTGACGTGGCCCGATGGAAGTACCGAAAGCTGGACGGCACTCGCCATTGATCGGTGGACAACCTTGATCGAAGGCACGGGAACCGCTCGATGACAGTTCGGGCCCTACTCGCCTCCGGCTGCCTACTCTGGCTGACGGCGTGTACGGATTCCCCAGAGACGACACCACGTCAACTGGACGACCGGATACTCCACCCGCCAGCAACGGTCGGGCTGACGCCGGTCCTTATTCCCGAGCTATCTGCGATGAGTGACGTCGTGCAGCACAACCTGGAGGCTCAATTCGCTACGCTGCGCCAGGCTCTTGCGGCAGACCTCTCCCCAGACACACTGGCCGGTCTCTATGGTGACGTCGGCGCCCTGCTGCTCGCCGCCCGGTATTTCTCCGAAAGCACACCATATTTCCTCAATGCACAAGTCCTGGCTCCGGGCGATCGACGCTGGCCCTACTACCTGGGGCATGTCTACCGCAACGTCGGCCCCCTAGATGAGGCGGCCCACGCGCTCGAGCAAGCCAACCAGATGCACCCCAATGATGTGGCAACAGAAGTCTGGCTCGGCGAGGTCTACCTGGCTCAGGGCCGCGCCAGTGATGCAGCCACGTTATTCAGTGCCGTCACTGCACGCGAACCGACGTCGGCAGCCGGCTGGTTCGGCGCGGGGCGAGCCGCGCTGGCCGACGGGGAGCCGGCCGACGCGGTGACCGCATTGGAAGAGGCGCTGACGCACAATCCCGCGGCCACCGCTGTGCACTATCCACTGGCCATGGCCTACCGCCGGCTCGGTCAGCTCGACGAGGCACAGACCCACCTCGCACAGCAAGGGGGCGTGGCTCCGCGTCCAGACGACCCACTGATGTCAGCGCTCGGCGAACTACTCGAAAGCCCTGAGGTCTATAGCTCGCGCGGTAGAAGTGCGCTCGTCGCGGGCAACTGGGCCGCCGCCGCTGACCTCTTCGAACGCGGTCTGACCATGGCGCCCACCGATCCCTTCTTGCGACACGGATTCGGGGGAGCCCTCCTGAGAATGGGTGATCAGCGAGGAGCCGAAACACAGTTTCGACGGGTAATCCAAGACAACCCCACGCACGTGGAAGCCTACTATTCGCTCTCCGAGCTTCTCGAAGCCACGGGGCGCCCCGGCGAGGCCGTTGCCGCCCTTAGAACCGCACTGGAATACGCGCCAGGACACGTTGCCGCACGAACCCGGTTGGCCGGAATTCTGGGACGCAGCGGGGCTCCCGCCGACGCTCTACCAGAATTCATCCGTGCCCTCGAACTCGCGCCGGAGAACGCGGAAGCCGCCTTCGGTTATGGCATGGGCCTCGTCCGTCTGGATCGATTTCAGGCGGCACGCGATGCGTTCAGTGAAGGCATGCAAACATTCCCAGACCCGACACCCTTCGCGCTGGCCCTCGCGCGCCTGCTCGCCGCCGCGCCCGACCCCGGTGTACGTGATGGCCAGCAGGCCTTAAACCTAGCTGAAAACCTGCTCGAGGAAACTCCAGGCCTCGCACTCGGGGAAACGATCGCCATGGCCTTGGCTGAACTCGGACGTTTTGGCGACGCCACGCAGATGCAGCGAGACGTGATGACCGTGGCCCAACAGGCTGGGATCGATCGCACTGTCATTCTGCGAATGAACGACAATCTCTTGCTCTACGAAAACGGACAAGCCAGTCGACGACCATTTAGAAGCGACGAAATGCCATAGTCAGGCCTGACTGCCAAGGGCCTCGCTAGGTCCGGGCTCCCCACTGCATGCTGACTCACCCCCAGCGGGTCATGAGCCCCGTGCGGTGATACGCTGTATCTCAGACTCAATCAGCTGCCATGAAAATCATTCTCACGCTGCTCATGCTTGTCGCTCTCTCTCCCACATCAGGCATCAATGCACAAGAGGTGCCGCAAGCATTCGTCGGGGCCAGACTGATTCCGATCGAAGGACCCGAGGTGCGGGACGGAGTCTTGATCATTCACGAAGGACAGGTCATCGCCGTTGGCGCCACCGATGACACGACGATTCCGGATAATGCGGAACGTCATGACGCCCGTGGTCGTACCATCATGCCGGGGTTCGTCGACACGCACAGCCATATCGGTAGCCCAGACGGTGGAGATCAGAGTGGCCCACTGCATCCAGACGTGCGCGTCCTCGACTCGGTGAACATCCGTGACGCTCGCTTCCAAAAGGCACAGGCTGGAGGGATCACGACTGTCAACGTCATGTCGGGATCCGGACATCTTCTGAGCGGCCAGACCATCTATTTGAAATTGCGAGACGGCAAGACAATCGAGGATCTTGCGCTCTATCGCCCTGATGGACAGGTCGCCGGCGGCATGAAGATGGCAAACGGCACCAACCCGAGGCGACCGCCGCCATTTCCGACTACACGGGCCAAGTCAGCGGCGATGGTGCGTGCTGAATTTCTCAAGGCCCAGGACTACCGCCGCCGCACGCAGGACGCTGATAACGCGGAGGATCAGCCGCCACGCGACTTACGTATGGAAGGACTGCTCTCCGTACTCAACGGCGAACGGATCGTGCACTACCACACGCACCGGCACGACGACGTACTGACGGTGCTTCGCCTTGCCGAGGAGTTCGAATTTCGCCCGGTCCTACACCATGTGAGCGACGCCTGGATGGTGGCCGAAGACATCGCAGCAGCGGGTCTGGCCTCATCGCTGATCTTCGTCGACAGCCCAGGGGGCAAACTGGAAGCCAAAGATACGTCTTTCGAAAGTGGAGCAGCACTCGAAGAGGCCGGCGCCCTGGTCGGATTTCATACCGATGACGGCATCACCGATTCGAGGCTCTTCTTGCGCCAAGCAGGGCTGGCTGTCCGCGCTGGCATGACAAGAGCCGGCGCGCTTGCGGGTCTGACGCAGGCGGGTGCCGAGATGCTCGAACTTGACCATCGCGTCGGTTCGCTCACGACCGGAAAAGATGCAGACTTCGTCATTCTCTCCGGCGATCCGCTCAGCATCTACACGCATGTTCTGGAGACCTGGGTCGAAGGACAGAAAGTCTTCGACCG